>CAZWRR010000022.1:0-12375 GCA_964635805.1 uncultured Staphylococcaceae bacterium | reverse complement strand
AATACAGCAATCTTAGTAAAGAAGATAAGACGTATTATGCACGCTTTTTAGGGGCAGGATTATCGAATGTAATCATTGCAAAAATAAATGAGGAAACGCCACTAACCGAAAACCAAATTAAAGCTAATTATAAAAACTCATTTACATTAACAATGAAGGAGTTATATACAAAAAATGCTTGATTTTGACTTCTTTTTACGGACTAAAATTTACTTTGGCAAAGACCGCCATCTTCAAATAGCGGACATCGTTAAAGAGTATGATTTTTCGAATGTTTTTATTATAGTTGGGCAAAACCATGCGCAAAAAAGCGGGTTATTACAACAAACCACAAATTTACTAACTAAGAAAAAAATAAAATACACATTTTTTTCAGGAATTAGACCAAATCCTGAAATTGATGATGTTCGTAATGCATTAGTGCTCGCCCAAGCAAACAATCCGGATCTAATATTAGCAATTGGTGGAGGAAGTGTAATTGACAGCGCAAAACTTATTGCGGCAAGTTTTTATGGTGAAGAAGATCCGTTTGTTTACGTAAAAGAAAAACGTGAGATTACAAGAGCTTTGCCAATTGGTGTTGTTTTAACACATAGTTCTGCTGGAAGCGAGATGTCGAAGAGCGCAGTTATAAGTGAAGCAGATAACTATTTTAAAGAAGGGTTCCGTAGCGAATTACTGCGTCCACTTTTTGTTGTCGCTAACCCAGAACTAACTAATAGCTTATCGATGTATCAAACGGCAATCGGTATCGTTGATAGTTTTATGCATTCATTAGAACGTTATTTTTGTGCAAGTGCACCAATTGAGCTTGCTGATCGTTTTGCTGAAGCAATTTTTATAACACTTAAAGAAAGTGCTGAGCAACTGTTGATTGATAGTAATGATTATGTTGCGCGGGCTAACGTTATGTTAGCAAGCTCGATGTCGCACAATGATTTAACTTCGCTTGGCAAAAAAACGTACATGTCCGCCCACCAATTGGAACACGCTATAAGTGCGCTTTATCCAGAAATACCGCACGGACACGGACTAGCGATAATTTGGCCAGCGTGGGCAAAGTATTACTTGCCGCTTATGGTTGATAAGTTTGATCGATTTGCGCGCGTAGTTTTTAATTTAACAAATAATGATAAAATAACAAATGGTTTAGCAGGGATTACCGCGCTTACTAAACTCTTTAGTGATTTAGGTTTATCGCTAACGTTACGTAGTGTCGGTGTTACTGAAAATGACATACCAGTTTTAGCAAATATCGTTACAAAAAACGCGACACGCGAGCTTTATCACGATACAAAAAAATTAAACACGGATGAAATCATTGCGATTTATCGAGCGTGTTACTAGGAGGCAAAATGCGAAAAGAAGATTTTCTAAGTATTATTGTATATTTATTAATGTTAATCGTTGCACTATTTATCGGTTTACAAATTATTAATCCGGCGCTTAATGATTTAGGACTTAACAGTGATTTAGAACGTTATTGGTTTGCAATCAGCACGATAGTAGTGGGCGTTCTAATTAACGTTGTACTATTCGAACTTGGACACGTGCTAGGGGCAATTGCGGGCGGTTATAAAGTGATAAGCGTTAATATTTTGGGGCTTATGTTATATCGCACGAAAGATAAGTGGCGGTTTGGTTTCCGCCGTTATGAAGGTTTAACAGGGGAAACAAAAATAATCGCCAAAAAAGAGCACACAAAACCACGCCTATATTTATTTGGCCCAACATTATTAACGTTACTTGAGTTTGGAGTCGCAATTATTTTATTTCTTGCACTTAATGAAAAACAACCGTTGTATCATCAATCTTTAATCGTCGCAGGAATTGGTACAATGCTACTTTTATACAACATTATGCCGTTTAAATTAGATAACTTTACAGATGGATACTATATTATTTTACTAGGCCGTAAAATTAATGTCACAGCGTATAACGAGTTAATTAGAATCGAATCAAAAATTTTCGAAGGCGAAGATATTGGTGAAGTTAAAGCGTTTGATGAAGTCACAACAATGACGGCTCGCGTTAGTTTATATCGGTTGTATCAAATGATTGATAATAAACAGTATGAAGGGGCATTAAGCTTAATTGAACAACTTATCGAAGGTGAAAAAAACGTTGAACTTGAATTTATCGCACGAATTAAAGCACAAAAGATTTATATTTTATTACTTACAAAAGCATTGGAAGTAAGTGAAAACTACTGGCTTAATGACCTTACGTTACAAGAGCGGCGTTTTATTAGTAATGACTTAACGTATGAAACAATGCGCGCATATCTTTTGTATAGTGGTTTAGTTACCGAAAGCGAAAGTGAATGTGCGTTTGTCCTTAATCGACTTAAAAAAGCAGAATCATATCGTTTTAACGATTTCCGCGCTGCAGAAGAGCTCGCGCTTATCAAAGAAGTTTACACAAAGATAATTGATAAAAACCCAACTTGGGAAATTAAGTTACCAGAATAAAGAAAAAAGCACCGCTAAGCGGTGACTTTTTTTTCTAGAGCCCATACTTATTTTTTACTACTTGGTTTTTCTGTAACAAGCGCATCGCGAATTTCCATTAAAAGTTGGACTTCCGCTGATAGTTCGGGTTCGGGTTCAGGTTGAGGTTCTTCTTCAACGGCTTCCGCGCCCTTTAATTTAGTTGCAAGAGCTTCCGCACGTGCGCTAACACCCATGACAACTTTAATAATTAAAAACAGCACGAATGCAATGAGTAGGAAATTAATTACTGCTTGCAAAAACATTCCATACTGTAACATTATTGGTTGTTCGCCGGCAGCCTCAACAGCGGCCTTATTAAGTACGACGTGCCATTCTGTGATGTCTTTTCCACCTAACAAAGCGATGAGCGGCATAATAATATCGCCAACTAAACTATTAACGATCGCAGTAAATGCCGCACCGATAATAATCCCAACGGCCAAATTTAAGACGTTGCCGCGTGAAACAAACTCTTTAAACTCTTTAAAAAATTTACGCATATTTTCGTTCCTCCTAAAATTACTTTAATTGTAAGGTTAAAAGCTAAATAATGCAATAAAAAGCAACTTTAGCCAAAACATCAGTATGTTTAATGTTGGTAGCCAGCAATAATAAAGTGTAGATTTTAAATGCGTAATTGAAAACACCTGTTTTTTTATCTATGTTATGACACAACAATGCAAATGCGTTAGAATAATATAAACGCCAAAAGAGGTTTTAGGAGAAAAAAATGAAAAAATTTAAAATTATTTCCGACTCGACCCAAGATTTATCAAAACAATTAATTGTCGAGAGCGATGCGGATATTGTCCCTTCAAACGTTTTAATTGGGGATACGACGTATTTAGATTACATTGAGCTAAATGCGGACAAACTTTATGAAAAAATTAAAGAAACTGGTGCCTTTCCTAAGACAAGTGCAGGAACGCCAGCATATTTTGCCGAAGCATATGAACGCGCAAAAGCAGAAGGTTACAAAGAAATTTTAGTAATTACAATTGGCACGACATTTAGTGCAACATATAAAAGCGCAGTAATCGCTGCAGACTTAGTTGAAGGTTTAACAATAAGATTTGTTGACTCCCACTCATTATCAAGTGCAACCGGGCTCTTAGTTATGCGAGCGCATGACTTACGCAGCGAAGGGAAGTCGCTTGACGAAACTGCAGATTACTTACAAAGCATTGCGCCTCAAGCACGCGCCCAGTTTATTGTTGACAACTTAACAATGTTAAACGCTGGTGGTCGTGTGACCGGTATTAAATATTTTATTGGTCGGATTTTACGCGCCCATCCCTTTTTACAAGTTAACGATGCAAAACTCGAAGTAGTAGATACTCCCAAAGGCAAAAGTGAACGTGCGCTTGATAAAATGTTTTCAGTTTTTGAAGAAGAATTCAAGGCAGGTTTAGAGTCGCGACGAGTCTTTATCACACATTCGCACGGTGGCAGCCGCATCGATTACTTAAAAGACAAAATAAAACAACTTGTACGTGAAGAAGATATATATGTTACAGATGCCGGTGCGGTTATTTCAAGTCACTGTGGCGAAGGAACAATTGGGATTTTATACATTCGCAAATAGCGACACTAATTGAATAAAAACTTACAATCTAAAATGGGGAGCGTTACTCCCCGTTTTGTTTTATTGTTATAAAAATCGTTAATTACTGCTTGACAGTATCAATGTGTTTTTTAATTTCACGATAGACAACGTATGGATCTTCGATACCACTAAATACAAACATTGCCTGCTCTTGTCCCTTAAGGGGACTTGCCATACTGCCAAACTTAATTGTACCAGTGTTTTTATTGATGATTTTATCAACAACATCAACACGTACTTCAAGCGCACCAATCATTTTATGATCAAGCCCTTTATAATCGATACCAATAACACCGCTTTGAATTAAAATGCGTTTATTTGTATAAGCGAAATATTTTTTACGATACGTTAAATTTGAAAATAAAATAACAAGTAAAAGGGAAATGACAACGGCGGCACTAACAATAATGATGAGAATCGTTAACTCGGAAGAATGCAAAGGCTCATCAAATACGAACGGTAAAATACCAAAAGCACTAAAAACAACGACGATTAAAAAATAAATTGCAAAAACCGCAAAATGAAATCTAAACTTATTCGGTTTGAATTGTTTAATTACAACTTCATCATCATCTAAGATATTTTTAAAAACATTTTCTTGCATAATAACCCCTTTTCTTCTATCTTAAGCATAACAAAAAAATCATTGACAATTTTTACATAAGCCATATACAGTTAAATCATGATGTGTAACTTTAAATTGTTTGGCCGCGATTGTTTCATTAACAAGGCGGTCAATGTGACAACCGATTTTATGTCTTTTCTTACAATTTGTGCAAATTAAGTAATGGAAATGATCGTCTTTTGTTAAATAATAATACGTCGTTTGATCAATTGTGCTGCGCGTAAGTATATGATGGCGTTCGAAATATTCGAGTGTCCGATAAATTGTCGAAAGATCAATTGCGGTCTCTTTTAATAAGAGCGCGACATCATCAGCGCAAAGCATTTCATCGCTTTTTTCAAATAGTTGCAAAATAAGTTTGCGGTATTTTGTCATTCTAATCATATTCTTTTCCTCAGGAGCGTAATTTTAGTTAAGTATGCAAGTGCAAGAAGTGCACTAAAAACAATAATGATACTTGGACCAGTCGGCAATGTTAAGTGGTACGAAATAAAGATGCCAAGCATTACTGAAACAAGTGAAGCAACGATACCAATCACAAGCGTTTGATTGAAACTACGTGATAGTTGCCGGGCAATAAGTGTTGGGAAAATTACAAAGGCGGAAATAAGCAACGCGCCAATTGCCCGCACCCCAAGTACGACAAATACTGCAGTTAATGCAGAAAGGGCGTATTTTAATAGCTGGACTTTTATTTTTGAAAAAGCCGCATATGTTTGATCGTATGTTGCACTTAATAGTTGGCGGTAAAAGACAAGCACGAACACAGTTACAATTATTACAAGAATACCTGCTGCCACTAGTTCAGAGCGGGGATAAATTGTTAAAATGCTTCCGACCAATAACGAGTCGATTAAACGGTTGAAACCATCGACTTTTTCAATTATCACAAGGCCAATCGCTAAACTAAGTGTCGAAACAACACCAATTGAGGCATCGCTATTTAATTTAACACGTTCAGTTAAAAACGTAATCGTAATTGCCGCAATTACAGCAAAGGGAAGCGCAAAATAAAGTGGCTCGTTGGCAAAGATTAAACCAATTACAAAACCAGTAAAAGAAATGTGTGCCATCCCGTCGGCAATAAGTGATTGTTGCGATAAAACGAGGAATGGGCTTAAAAGCGCGGCAGCAAAAGCGATAAACAAGCCGAGAAGTAGTGCATAAATCATAAAGGAATAACTTAAAAAACTAAACATTGTGGTGTCCTCGCATTACTTTATGATATTCAGGCAATTTACCAAAAAACTTAATGTCTTGATCAATGAATACGATATGAGCGCAGTCACAAAGCGCCTCATGTAAATCATGTGTAACAAAAATTATTGTTTTTTTAGCGTTATGCAGTTCCATAATTATTTCATTAAAGTGTTTACGGAAAGATGGATCAAGCGCAGATGTAGGTTCATCTAAAATAATAAGATCAGGATCACTAATTAATGCGCGTATTAAAAAGACACGCTGTTGTTGACCACCAGAAAGCGTTGCCATTGGTTCATGTAATAGTTGAGCTATTTCCATTTTAGTAAGCCATGTTTCGATTAAGGCTGTGTCTTCCTTTGTAGCAAACAAGCGTTGTTTTTTAAAGCCACTATAAATTACTTCTTTAACAGTAATTGGGAAATTTGCTTGTTGCACAAGCTTTTGTGGCAAATAACCAACTTCGTACTCACTATGAGTAATTGTTCCCGTTGTTGGTTTTAGTAAATTCGTAATTAAGCGGACAAACGTTGTTTTTCCCGACCCATTTGGACCAATTACGTATAGTAACATACCTTGTTTAATATCAATGTTGATGTTTTTTAACGCTTCAATCTTACCAAACGTAACGTTTACATCGACTAAATTAAGCGCTGAGTCCTTGTTTAAGGTTGGCAATGTTTTGTCTAAGGATTGCGGCATAATTAACTCCTTTCTTTGCATCTTCTTTAGCAATGTTATGATAAGCGTGTAGTTCTAGTAGTTCAACGTCATAATCATAACGATATTTAAGTTCATTTTTAATTTGCAAAGCCACGCGTGGCTCAGCGAGCTCTTCAATGTATATATACTTAGCGCGTGCTTCGTAAATTTCTTCAATTAATTCGATTAACTGTCGTGGCGTTAAGTCTTGGCTTGGACTATAGCCGCTACTAAGTGCCTGGATTGTTAAGCCGTAACGATTAGTGAATGCGTCAAGCGCGTTGTGACCAGCAAAATAAATTTTCGGATTACTTAGCGTTTCTAAAAATTGCTCAAGCTCTTCATGCAATTCAACAATCTCATTTGCATACGTTTCAGCGTTTTGTTGATAAAACGTTACATTTTCCATATCAATCGCAGTAAAATACGTTGTAATTTCATTAATTAAATCAATATAAGTAAGCGGATCGGTCCAAAAATGGCCACTGCCTTCTTCGTGACTATGATCGTGTGCGTGCTCTTTTTTATATAAAGGCGCGGGCGCATGTGCGTGAGAATCAGTTAACAATGCACTAAGCGCAATCGCGTTTTCATTGTTTACCAAATTGTTCACCCACGTTTCTAAGCGCGGAGTGGTGTAAAGAAACAACTTAGCGTTATTAATCGCAATTACATCGCGCGCATTTGGTTCAAAATCATGTAATTCACTACCCCATGGCACTAAGTTGCGGTAAGTTAACTTATCTTGAACTATTTCGTTAACTAAATCATACGCAATAAAAGAAGAAGTAATGATATCTTCTTCAGGTGATGCCTTACAACTACTAAGTAATAAGATTGGGATAAGTAATAATAAATGTTTCTTTTTCATAATCATTTGCGAACGATTCGCAATTCATTATAGCACGTTCTAAAAATGTAAACAAAAAAACGCCCGAAGGCGTCTTTGTTTATTGGTGGTTTGTTGTAACTATCCAGCAATATTAAGTTTTTTAACGTAAATACTCGATGTTGTGTAGCTCGAAAGTTGTAGTTCGTTCTCATTTGCAATATCACGCACATCGTTAAATAATTTTAATAAATTGCCGCTTACCGTGATTAAATTAACAGGCTCACTAAGAACGCCATCACGGATCATAAAGCCACTTGCTTGGAGACTGAAATCGCCACTTGTGGGGTTTAATCCGGAGTGAAGACCCATTACATCGGTAATAAACACACCTTCTTTAATTGGCGCAATCATTTCATTAAGTGATTTACGTCCTGGTTTAAGAACGACGTTACTAATACCAACACCAATTTTCCCGCCAGAATTAACGGCGTTACCAGTTGGTTCGACGTTTGCTTTTTTGGCGGTGCTTAAGTTATGTAAGAATGTTTGTAAGACACCACGCTTAATAATTGGTTTGTTAAATTTAGCAACACCCTCATCATCAAAATATGAAAAGAAGACATTGCGTTCTAATGGTGCATCGGTCACAGTAATTTTGCTACTTGCGACACGTTCATTTACTTTGCCGATAAATAAAGATGTTTGTTTTTCAACGTTTTCTGCGTTTGCATTTGTTAAATAAGCACTAAGAAGACTAGCGGTCACTTCTGGATTTAAAACAACAGGATACGCTTTTGTTGGAATAGGTTTGCCGCCAAGTTTACGCACAGCGTCACCAACAACTTTATCAACGAATGCATGCAAATCAAATTTGTCATGGTCGTTATCTAAAAATATTTCAAAAGCGGTTTTAGTGTCATCATTTTCGCGGACAACGACATTAGCAACGTAGTAGTAGTAATTTTGTTTCGCGGTAAGTTTAAGTCCGTGTGAATTAAACATGCTTCGATCGACTTCATTTTCAACATAAACGATACGTTCGACATCAGTTACACGTTTATCTTTTGCAAGGAGTGCTTTTTCCATTGCGAATAAGTTGTTAAGTTTATCACTTTCACCAATTTGTCCTAATTCTTTATTAAATACATTGCGGCGTCTATATTTTTCACTTCCTTCAAAAATAATCGCAATCTCACTACTTTCAGAAACACCAGCACTAAGTTTTATTTGATCAATTAAGTAGTGCGGCGTAGTGCGATCATCTTTTTCGCTAACTGCAAAGCCCATTTTACCGTTATAAATACCACGCGCAGCAATTTTATTTGTGGAAGAGACGCTATAGCTTTCGACTTCTTCTTTATAAACGCCCATTTCCGTATTGTTACCTTTGATGATAACAACTTCGCTTTGTAATAGTCCAGCCTCTTTTGCTAATTCAAAAAATTTCTTCACATTCATTTTAATGCTCCTCCACGTCCACCGACAGTAATTTCGTTAACACGGATTGTTGGTTGACCGACATCAACAGGAATTGAACCGCTTGCGGCACCGCACATTCCTTGGGCGCGTTCTAAATCATTAGCAACCATATCAATTTTCATCAAAATATCCGCGCCATTACCAATTAACGAGGCGCCTTTTACGAGTTCGGCAATTTTACCGTCACGTATTATATATGCTTCATCGCACGCAAAGTTAAAATCACCAGTTGCAGGGTTAACGCTACCACCACCAAGCGATTTTGCGTATAAACCAAGTTTGACAGAAGCAATAATTTCTTCAGGCGTATGTGGACCTTTATCAATGTACGTATTCGTCATTCGACTTGTTGGTTCATATTTATAATTTTGTCGCCGTCCGGCACCAGTGCTTTCTGCACCCATGCGCCGGCCATTGAAACGATCAATCATGTAGTTTTGTAAAATACCATCTTTAATTAATACGTTACGTGTTGTTTTTACACCTTCGTCATCAATATTAACAGAGCCCCACGCGTTGACAATTGTCCCGTCATCGATCGCGGTGACTGCGGGGTGCGCAATTTGTTTGCCAAGTTTTCCGGCAAATGGCGAAAGTCCCTTACTAACAGCACTTGCTTCAAGCGGATGGCCGCAAGCTTCGTGGAAAATAACGCCGCCAAAGCCGTTGCCAATAACGACAGGCATTTTACCACTTGGGCATTCCGGTGCGGTTAGTTTGCGCACGGCTAAATCGGCAACTTCCTTGGCTAAACCGACAACATCGAGACTTTCGACGTATTCAAAGCCGTGATGTGCTCCAGGACCACTAAAGCTGCTTTCATACCCAGTCGCGGATGCCGCAATACTATTTAAGATTAAACGAACACGTTGTTGTTCATCATGAAATTCGTTACCCTCACTATTAAAAATAACGATTTTACGCACTTCAATAAGCATACCGCTCATCGTACGGACAATTTGCGGATTGTAATCACGCATCGTGCTATCAGCGACTTTTAAAAGTGCGGTTAGCTCCGTAACGTTTAAATCTTTTAAACTTTGGTTGAGTTTATGTCTTTTTGTAACACGTGCTTTTGATATATTTTCAACGGTTACTTGTTGTGTTTCTTGAAAAGAAACATTTAATGAGTTTGCAAGTTTTAAAAGTCCTTTTTTACTTAAATCACTAGTGTGACCATAAACGCTTTGTAATCCTTTTAAAATACGAATACCTGCGCCATAAGCAAGTGAAGAACTAATTGGTTGCATTTTCCCCGTGTCGACCATATATTGCGAATTTTCTGTTTCTTCAAGAAAAATTTCCGCAAAGTCGCCACCAGTTAAAAGTGCAGTATTTAAAACTTCTTGTGCAAGTCTTTTAGAAATCATTAACTTTCCTCCTAATTTCTCAAAAATTATAACATAATGGCAAAAATATATCGGCTTTATGGCATATTTCGCATAAATAACCGCTTTCAGTTAAACTTCAACATTGCAAAAAGCAAAAACATGCACACTTTATATTTGTTATTTAATTGTAATAATGTTATTATTACTTTTGCTTACTTAGAGAGAAAAGAACAGTAACTCTAGGCGGAAGGAGAATTATATGAAAAAAGGAATACACCCAACGGTACATAAAATTAATGTAACTTGTGTTAGCTGTGGCGTTGAGTTTGAAACATTGTCAACTAGAAAAGACATCCGTGTTGACACTTGTTCAAATTGCCATCCATTTTATACCGGTAAACAACGGTTTACACAGGCGGATGGACGTGTTGATAAATTCAATAAAAAATACGGACTTAAATAACACAAACAAAACTGCTCATCACGTAGCAGTTTTTTTGAAAAGGCGGATATAATGAAACAACGATTTTACATAACAACTCCAATTTATTATCCAAGTGCAAAACTTCATATCGGCCATGCATATTGCACAACTTTAACCGACACAATTGCGCGATATAACCGCATGCTGGGCAAAGAAGTATATTTTTTAACGGGCAGCGATGAGCACGGTCAAAAAATAGAAGAAAACGCCCAAAAGGCTGGTAAAACACCTCAAGCTTTTGTTGATGAAATGGTCAAAGGTTTTCATGTTCTTTGGGATAAGCTTGAAATTAGTCATGATCAGTTTATTCGCACAACTGATAAACGACACGTAGAGACCGTGCAAAAGATTTTTACAAAACTTTTAGAAAAGGGTGATATTTATCTTGATAAATACGAAGGTTGGTATTGCACACATTGTGAGTCTTTTTGGACGGATACGCAAGTTGGTGAACAGCACCTTTGTCCTGATTGCGGACGTCCCGTTCATCGTGCAAGCGAGCAATCTTACTTTTTCAAAGCAAAACAATACGTTGATTTTTTATTAAACCTTTATGAAAGTAATGAGAAGTTTATTACACCCGCAAGTCGTAAAAATGAAATGGTTAACACGTTTATAAAACCAGGACTTAATGATTTGGCGGTCTCACGCACTAGTTTTGCATGGGGTGTTCCCATCCGCGAACAAGAAGGACATGTTGTTTATGTTTGGATTGACGCGCTAATTAATTACATCTCTGCACTTGGTTACTTGCAAGAAGATGATGAGCTCTTCCAAAAATTTTGGAATAATGAAGATACAGAAATAGTGCACATTCTTGGTGCTGATATTACACGTTTCCACGCAATGTACTGGCCGATGATTTTAGAAGCACTTGGGTTACGTCAACCAAATCGAGAATTTGTTCATGGTCTTTTGATGATGAAAGACGGGAAAATGAGCAAATCAAAAGGTAATGTTGTTGATCCACTGCCATTAATTGAACGTTACAGCGTTGATGCTGTGCGGTATTATTTAGCCCGGGAAACGGTGTTTGGAAGTGATGGTCAATTTACACCCGAACAATTTGTAGAAAGATTTAATGTTGATTTAGTGAACGACTATGGCAACTTATTAAATCGAACTGTAACGATGATTGAAAAGTATTTTGACGGAATTATCCCTCATTACGCTGGTAAAATCACCGAATTTGATGCTGAACTCGAAAGTTTGGCATTAAATATCGTTGCAAATTATCATACAAACTTTTCTGATTTAAAAGTTACAGAAGCGCTAGGCGAAGTATTCAAACTAGTTAGTGCATCGAATAAATATATCGATAATACAAAACCATGGGAGTTAGCCGCTAATGGTGAAACGGAAAAGCTTGCTTCGGCAATGAACCATTTAGCGAATAATTTATATATTAGCTCCGTTTTATTAAAACCGGTATTACTGCATGCACCGGATAAACTTTTCGTTCAACTCGGCATTGATTTAGAACTTATGTCATTTGCGCAATTAACGAAGTACGGTGTGATTGGTGGGCAAAGAGTCGCCAAAGGCGATCCACTGTTTCCGCGATTAAAAGTAAGTGAAGAAGTCGCTTATATTCAAGACTTAATGAAAAATGCTTAAAGAAAAC
>CAZWRR010000021.1:0-13042 GCA_964635805.1 uncultured Staphylococcaceae bacterium | reverse complement strand
GACTTTGATAAATTACTTAGTAGCGAATCAAGTGAATACATTGAAAACGATGATATGAATAACTTTGTCGTGAAAAAAGAAGGGCTTTATAACATTAGTGTTGATGCCTACTACTTTAACGTCACGGTTACGCGTGTGGGCGAGGCAACAGGTGAAGGTGTTGTGACCGAAGAACAAGCAACCGCGTTTTTCCTCCATCTCGTTGGTAACTTTGCTAACCCTGGTTTAGAGTTTGGCGACTGGGTTACTGGCTCAAGCAGAGTTAATCCTGCTTCGTACTTAAGCGAAGGCGATAGCCCCAATCTATTTTCGATTGAAGTTGAATTAGGTTATGGCGCATCGTTTAAAATTACTGAACCTCGTTTAGGTTGGGACGTCGCTGCGTATAAGTTAGGTTACGCAAACGTTACGACGGCATCACTTGCGGCAAACACAATTGAAAGTGAAGGCGACGGCAATATTGTTGTGAAAAATGCCGGCTTATATTTAATTACAGTTGATACGGAAGTGCACGAAATTACAATTACACGGATTGGTGACGCAGTTGGGCCTGATGTTGTGCAAAACCCAGGTGAACACGTCCCACTTCTCCATGTCGTTGGCGTTAGTGAAAACACCGCGCTTGCGTATATTAATTGGGATACGGAAACGTATGATCCGCTTTCTTTATTAACGTATGACGCGCAAAGTCACACATACGAAATTACATTGGAATTAGGTTACGAAGCAAAGCTTAAAGTTAAAGAACCCGAAAAAGCATGGGACGAAGGCATTGAGCTCACGTTTAGCGACTTAAATAGCGCAAGCGATTTACTTAAACTCCACGAAGTTGGTAATAACGAAATTGGGTTCCGCGAAGCCGGCGTTTACAAAATCACCGTTGACTTAAACGCAGAAAAACGTGTACTTGTTAAATACGTTGGCCCAAGCACGAGCGAAGGCGTTACACGTCCAGTTGTAACGCATACCGTAACGTTTTATATTGATGATGGGGCGAATGCTTATCATAGTTACGCTGCCGCTGAAGGCGACACCGTTGTCGTGCCACTAACCCCACCAACGATGAATGAGGTGCTTTTTGACGGTTGGTATAGTGATTTAAGTCGCACCATCCCGCTTGATCAAGCAACAGTTGTTACTGCTCCTTTAGCGTTTTACGCAAAGTGGGTTGATGACGAAGGCACTGTTGTTGAACCAGAAACGCCCGAACAAATTTTCCATATTATTGGTAGTTTTGGTTTAGAAGACGGCGAAGATTGGTGGGACACTACGGGCGCAAACGATTATTTCCATTTTAAATACGATGAGGCGCATGACGTCTACAAAACGAAAGTATCGCTTGGTCATAATGCCGAGCTTAAAATAAAAGAAGTTTCTCCTTCATGGGATGACGAAGAAATTGTTATTTTTGATTACAATAATATCCCCGCGCATTACGCTTATCCGTATTTAGCTAGTGGCGAAGGTGATAACCCGAATATTATTATTAAACTCGCGGGTAGTTACGAAGTAATTATGGATTTAAACGCGGAAACACTAAATTTCGTTTGGCTTAACAATGATTTTGGTGACACGTATATTCAACAAACAATTACGTCAAGCAAATGGGGTGTTGTTGGCTCGAATACAAACTGGGGTGACTCTTCCGACTTACCGATGGTTTACGACAAAGTAAGCGGGGCAACCGTTGCATACGCCGTTTACTTTGAAGAAGGCGCAACATGGAAAATCCGTTATGACGGTAAATGGGATACACAATTCGGTCACCGCTCATTTAATAATTATGTTGATGACGTAATGGAAAAAACTTCAGTTGAAGATAGTGATGACATTTACGTTAAAGAAGCCGGTTACTACACAATTGTATATACGGAAGATGATTACGGTAACGGCATGCTTACTGTGCAAAAACTGCGCTTTGCCCTCCGTGGTAGTGCGCTTCCCGCAACAATGTGGCATAGCGACAGCGCACCGCTAACGTATGTTGGTGCAAGTGAAGACCAAGGTACTAAACATACATTTAGCGCTACTTACACGTTTGCCGTTGGTGAACTACGCGCGAAGCTTGCGCCTGTTGAAGCTTTTGATTATATGGGCCTTGAGTTTTTAGCAAAGCATAGCGCAGAAACACCAAGCTTAGTCGTAAGTGAAGCCGGCGAATACGTTGTAACACTTAACGTGTGGTTTAACGCTAACGGGACACTAGCAAACTTTAATTACAGCATTGCGCCTGCTTTGTAACGCTTTATTTAGTTTTAACAAAAACCAAGGGAAACAACTTCCCTTGGTCTTTTTTTTATGTGCGTGTTTTGCTATTTATTAACGATACGCATTAATGCTAGCGGCGAAGTTGTTCATAAAATTCACAGTGTTATCCGTACCTAAAAAGTATGACCACGTGTAATCAACGTTTGTTGCCGCATACTGTTCATAGTTCGTTTTATATAAATTATATAGTTCATTAAACTTTGTCGCACTGTAATAACTATCGTCATACATTGCAAGGACGTTTTCTTTATACGTATTAAAATAAGCGTTGTTGCGGGTAATGTTGTAAGGCGTACTTTCACTATAATCGTTTTTATTTAAGATTGTATACCAATAAAGCCGTACTTCTTGCCAAACGCGGCCATTCCCTTGCATTTTGCTGTGATTTAACGGAAGTTTGCCCATTTCCCCGTTATCACCGTTTGCGTCATACCCTAGCCCCATCGCCCAGTCGTAGTCGTAAGGGATAAAGTGAGCGCGGTTATTGTCACTTGGATCAAAATAAATATAATAGTTATTACCGTTATTACGTAAGTCGTCTTGGTTACCCGTTAAATACGCGGCTGCGGCGTACGTTAAAAAGCTTGGCATGTCGACAACTGCTTCTAGTGCGGCCTCGTATTCATGCACAGCTTTGTTTTCATTATCTTTTAAAACACGCATTAAGTTTACTAAGTTTGCGTGATTAGTGGTATTTTTATGTAACTCTTTCGCGTCGTAACCCGGATTATAGCCTGTGAACTTATCTTCTTCACCGATAATCGCACGGTAACTAAGTGCGCCGCTATTACCGCTTGCAAAGCGTAAGTCTTCAAAGCGTAAGCTCCCTTTTACTTCATTTTCATGCGGGCTTGGTTTACCCCAGCCGACTTTATAAAGATCGCCGTCATCTGCCCCTTTGGCAAAATAGCGACGAATTAAATCTTTATCCGTTGCTTCGTTAACGATAATAATGCCAAAATTCGTCCCGTTCATCGCTAGACGCGTTAATGTACTATTTTGACTAACAAGACCGTGCTTTTGCATAAAACTAAACGCAAACGCTTGGTTTGTCATACTAACGTCATTTGTTTTATTGTATTTAAAGTCAATTTTACTCATTCCGTTATTACCATCGTCATCACTCATAATTGCGCGACTATTGCGTGCATCATACAGCGCATCACCTTTTGCCCACGTTTTTTGCATACCAAAAGGCGCATATATATCTTTATGCCACCGTTCGTCAAACTTTAGTTTAAAACTAAACGACGTGCTAAAACTGTTTGTGGTGTGATCCCAAAACGAATGACTACGCGACGTATTACCTTTGCGGCGCATCCCCACTTCATAATAAACATATACTCGCTCGTTAACTGTAAGGCGCACAGTAACCGGCCAATACAAATCGTTGTTATTGCCATTTGGATCATTGTTTAATAGTCCGTGCTCATCCATTAAAGCGAACACCGCCGGGTCACCAAATATCTCGACGTTTAATTTTGTTGTTGGGTGCCAAAACTCAATATACTTTTTCGTTGGTGTTGTGCGCGCGTTACTTGGAAACGTAAAGCCGTTATACATCGTTAGCGTATTAATATCCGCGTCGTTATGCGTAAATACGGGATCAACTGGGCGTGCTTCGCTAAAGCCGTTTAACGTTGAAATGTGCATTTCACTTTCGTTGCCCTCGCCATCGACAATAACTTCGCTACTTTGTGCCCCGCCATTTGAAGTCGTCGTGCTTTCACTATCGTCACTGCTTTCGGTAGTATCACTGTTATCAGTGCTTATGTTTTCGCTATCGATACTACTAAATGAAGGTAAAAACCCCGAAATATCGCACCCTGTTAAAAGAAGGGCGACAAGGGGAATTAATAATTTAAATTTGTTTTTCATCATATGCCTCGCTATCGGCAATATTATACACGCTTTAATTTGCTTTTTGTGTGTTAACACAAAAGGGCGAAGCAATGAGCGCCTCGCCCTTCGTTTAAACAGTTGTAAGTTAGTTCGCTAAGTATTCAATTTGTTCAAGTACTTGATAAATAAATAAGAGCGGTAATTGCGTTTCATCAATACTCCATGTTGCGCGTCCGACATCGGCATCTAACTGATTTAAGTAACTAGTTTGATAAAGTCCGTTTAGGGCACGGAAATTATTTTGTGAATAGTACCCGTCAGCCATAATCGCCCGTAGCGCATCTTCGTACATTAACAAATACGCGGGGTTCATCGTAATATCGTAAGGCACTTCGTGCTCGTTATAAAGCGACTTGTCATTAATCGTGTACCAATACAATCGGTTCCATTGCTTGTGGCCATGCGCGCCGTCGCGCTGTGCTTCCATTGTCGGGTGGGTATGGGGGACGGTGCTCATATGGAGGTCAGCGCGGTCTTGTCCGTCAAATCCCCAACAGTGGCCCATTGACCAGTCGTAGTCGTATGGGATAAAGTGGGCGCGGTTATCACCAGGATTAAAGTAAATGTAGTAGTTATTACCGTTATTGCGTAAGTCGTCGGGGTTGCCGGTAACGTAGCTAACAGCAGCGTAGTTTAAGAAACTTGGGATATCGACTGCTGCTTCAAGACTACTACTATATGCGCTTGGGGCTTGGCCTTGTTGGTCTTTTAAAAGCCGCATTAAGTTAATTAAGTTACTATGGTCGTTTTTTGTTTTTAATTCTTTATTGTCGTAAGCAGGGTTATAAGCACGAAACTTATCACGTTCACCGATAATTGAATCAGTAATTAATGTGTTCGTGCTTTCATCACTAAAATAAAGATCTTCGTACATTAAAAAGCCGCCGGCCCATTCTTCCCCATATTCTTCGCTTGGGGGCCGTTTAAGTCCCCAGCCGATTTTATAAAGATCACCGTTATCTTCACCTTTTTTAAAATACCGTCGCATTAAATCTTTATCGATTGGTTCGTTGATTGTGAGAAGTCCAAACTTTTTACTGTTCATTTGTAACGCGGTTACTGTACTGTTTTGACTAATGAGCCCATACTTTTGGAAAAGACTAAAGGCGAACGGTTGAATTGTCATACTTGTATCGTTCGTATGATTATACTTAAGATCAATTTTACTCATGCCGCCATTTCCGTTTTCATCACTCATAATGACACGGTCTTTACGAGCCGCGTAAGCAGGGTCGTCACTAGTCCACGTTTTTTGAATGCCAAAAGGCGCATACACTTCTTTATCCCAGCGTTCATTAAACTTTAGTTTAAAACTAAACGCTTCAACGTGTTCACGAATGTCATTATCGTAAAAGCGGTGCATGCGTGACATATTGCCTTTGCGGCGCATCCCAACTTCATAATAAACATACTTGCGGTTATTGACTGTAAGCCGCACTGTTACGGGCCAATAAAGCTCGTGGTTATTACCTTCCGGGCTATCATTATAAAGACCATGCTCTTCCATTAACATGAAAATTACCGGGTCGCCAAGTATTTCAATATTTAACTTCGTTGTTGGGTGCCAAAATTCAATGTATTGTTTCGTTGGTTGCACACGGGCGGCGGCGGGATACGTAAACTCGTTATACATCGTTAACGTTGGTGAATCGTCGTCCGTATACGTTACAACGGGATCAACCGGGCGCGCTTGGGGAAAGCCGGGCACGACGGGAATATGCAAGTTATCCGGATTACTAACTTCATCGACATAACTTTCTTGCGCTTCCCCTGGTGGTTCACTTGTCACGCTTGTACTCGTGCTATCATCGTTTGGGTCACTACTGTTAAAGCTTAGAAAATTGCTAAAGTCGCACCCAGTTAAAAGTAGCGTGAAAACTAACACGCCAAATTTTGTCTTTTTCATTTGCTTGCCTCTTGTTTTTGTGGCGTTTGTCACTGCCATTTTTCAAAGAAACAAAAAGGGACTGGCAAGTCCCTTTGATCTACTATCTTATTTTATTTAATTAAATATACTTCTTTTTGGAGAGAAAGTAGAACGCACCAAGTGCGGTAACACTGAGTAAGCCAATAATTAACACAACGTTAATTGGTGTGTTTGTTTTTGGACTTCTTCCGCCTAAAACTTCCGGATTATTAGATTCATACATTGTTTTTAAACCAACATATTTTACCCAACCATCAACCGTCTCACCATCACCTCTATCATTAATGTAATGACTTTTACCAACACCTGCGTAGTCAATAATTTCGGTATCTCCTCCCAAATTGCCATCAACATCCCAGTTTGAATCCCAGTCGCCTTCGGCAACCACCTCTGTTCGAGGAATGAAATTTGAGTGTAAGGACGGAAATGCGTTATATCCGTTTTCATCACTAGGACTACATGTCAAATAACCTTCAAACACCTTAGCAAGGAAGTGATTTGTTACTTTTCCTTCAACAGCACCCACACTTAAAAGATTTGCATCACCTTCATCAACAGCTGGTAATTTAAATAATTTATTATTATCACCAGCAACATATGCATGAGCGCTGCTCTTATTCCAAATTACAGTTAAGTCTGCCTTAATTTTGTAGAATTTAATTTGTACATCAGTAATCTCATCCTTTAATACATCGAAGTAAGCAAAGTATTCGTGATGATTTTCGCCTTCACCAACTCTAGCGTGTGAATGCCCCGATGCCTTAATGAGTCTATCATTAATATTTAAAGCCACTACCGCATCATTTGTTCCATAATGACCGCGATATAACCACAAACGAACTTTATCATCATTAATACCTGTCGCAATGCCATCTTCTAATTCATACTTCAAATAAAAATAATCAGTCTTTGATATCTCTGACAATTCCCCGGCGCCAGCATCACCATTCCACTCAGGTTCGCCAACAAGCGTTTCACCTGTAGTTACAGTAAAAGGCATATATTGTTCATCCTGGCCGTCTCCATTTTTTCCTTTAAGATAAAAAGAAATGCTTAAAACGTTTTCTGGAAACACTTTTGAATATTGTGAGAGTGCGGTGTTATCCGCCGCAATATTAAACTCATTATGACTATCGTACGCCGGTGTCCCTTCTTTTACAATTGCATCAAAATACCAAATACTATAATTTGTCCAACCCCAGATAGTATCGCCATCAAAAGTAAGTTTAATTGCATGAACTTCAGTTGTAGCGTAATCAGCACTTACTTTTTTAATTTGTTTTTTAGCTACTACTCCTAGAAACCCAGTTAAAAAAACTGAAAGTAGTAAAAGTTTTATTCTTTTTCGCATTATTCCCCCTTTTTACGAAATTTCATTCGTAATAGTCGTTATATTTTAATTTTAACTAATCTTTAGTTATTAGTCAATAGATGGAATAGTTAGCATGACTATGTTTGTCTAATGACAAAAAGACTCAAGAATTTCTTCGTGAGTCATTTTGTTTAATAAGTTTTGTATGTGTTTATGCTACTTTTTTCTTTCGAGTTAAGAAATAGTAACCTGCAAGGGTTGTTAATCCTAGCAAAGAAATGATGAGCGTAGAGTTTACGGCAGCATCTTGTGGATTGATACTAATAACTTGGTTTGGGTTGCTTGCGTTATACAAAGCTTGAAGTGCATTATACTTAATCTCAGCATTAACTGAGGGGCCGTTTCCTCGACTGCTGCCATAATTACCTGTTCCAATACCAGAATAGTCTATAATTGATTCGGCGGCTGGGTCGCCATCAATATCAAATCCAAGGGCGCCAGCACCCTCTTTGAAAAAATTGTTTTTCATGTTATCAAATGCACCATATCCGTTATCAATACTTGGGCTACAAGTTAGATAACCCTCAAGCACCTTTGCAAAGAAGCCACTTCTAAACTTGTTAGGGTTAGCCCCAAATTGTAGTGTATCACCAGAAACAGCATCAATTTTAAATAAATAACTACTCATTCCAGAAGAATATCTAACAGCAGAACTCGTATTCCAAATAGTCGTATTATCATCTTTAATTCTGTGAAGCCTAATATCCTTATTTAATATATCGGATAATAACACATCAAAATAAGCAAAATAGTTATGGTGATCTTCACCTGTCCAGGCATGTGAATGTCCCGAAGCTTTAATTAGTCGGTCATTAATGTTTAAGGCTACATACCCACCATCTGCTGCATAATGTCCTCGATAAAACCATAGACGCGTGCGTAAAGTGTCAACACCACCGTCATAACCTTCTTCAACACTGTATTGTTCAAAATAGTCACCAATACGGACAACCCTAGTAATGACCCTATGCGGATCTTGCCAATCAAATTCACCAAGTGACCAATCACCATGACTACTTAGTGTAACAGGTTCTATCCATCCTTGCTCACCCCAAATTCCAATCTCGATACTAAGAACATAACTTGGGAGTACAAAATAATCTTCAATGTTCACATTGCCCGTTTGCCAGTCTTCAAATGTATTACCCGGTGTAACTACGGCATTTTGGTATTTAATTTGATTCCAAGACCATTTCCAATTGTTATGATCTTTAAATGTGAATCTAATTTTAGAATCTGTTGTTTTTACAGGCTCTGCGCTGGCTTTTCTCATATCTTTTTGCAGTGTTAAACCAAACACTCCAGCAAAAAGTCCTAAAGTTAATAAAAGTTTGTTAAATTTTTTCATAATATCACCTCGTTATTAAGTAATATGGAGTTGTGTACTCTTAGCGACAATATATTAAAATATATTCACTAAGTCAATATTTAAGTCTTTTATTGTTATTTGAAAGTGTTTACATTACAGTTTTGTAACAGCAATACCCCAAGGGGCGAGTTTACTTAAGCTTGTGCCGGTTGTATTAAAAGTAAGTGTGCCGTCAATGTCAACAAGCGTCACGTTTTGTCCGGACATATTAATAAATACTTGATATTGATCAGCACCTAATTCACGTTCAAATGCAAAGACGTTTTTGTTATTGCTAAAGTGGCGTAAGTTTGTGTGGCCTTCATTAAAGAAATAAATTGAACCGGTTTTAAACACTTCTTTGTTTTTAAGTGCGGTTAATTCTTTTACTTTGCTTAGCATTGAATTTGCGTTCGTACTTTGTTCGGCAACACCGTTTAAGTTTGTGTTATCACTATCCCATTCAATATGGTACGTTTGTGCGCCTGAAAAGCTGTAAACGGTCGTGCTTTCGGTTCGCGCTTTTGCCCATTTAAATGGTTGCCGTGCGTAGCGATCAGCGTGGGGACTAGTTGTTAGCGTGCCGCTTGGTAAGTTGCTACTCATCCCAAGTTCATCACCGTAATAAATCCATGATTGTCCTGGTAAAAGTAGCGTTGCCGCAAGCATCGTTAGTGACATTTTTTCGGCTTCGTTGCGGTTGTTGTTTGCGACGTTATTTGGTTTTGTAATGTTGTTACCACTGTAGTCGCCAATAACTTGGTTAATTGTGCGCGGTAAGTCGTGATTACTTGTGAAAAGGCTGTCAATTGCGTTTACGTTAAGCGTGACGTTATTTTCTTTTAAGCCGGCACTGCCGTTATTTTGATATTTGTTCATTGTTTCAAGTTGTCCGCGGTAATTCCACGCGCCACCATACTTTATGTCGCCTCTTGTTGCGCTAAAGTTATCGCTGCCGTGACCAACTGCGCCACTAACTGTTGCAGCGTGATTACCGTTATCTTTACCTTTACGGACACTTACGGCAAGATTATAAAACATATAGAAATTAAGCATTGAATCAAGCCCAGCAAAATACGGGGCGACGTGGTAGCTATGGCCATCAAAGTTTTCACCAAACATATATACGTCGGGATGTTTCGCTTTTAGGCGCGCGTTTAGTTCTTTAAATAAATGGAGATTTTTCGTTAAGTTACTATTGTAGTTTTGACTTGTTTTTTCGTCGTAATCACTAATAATTGTGTCGCCCGCACTTGGAATAATTTCTTCTTCCATATATGCGTGTTTGACCGCATCAATGCGGAATCCACCAACACCAAGCGTGACCCAGTAATCCATAATATTAAACATTTTGTCGCGTGTTGCTTGATAGTCGTAATTTAGTTCGGGCATGGAACTAGCGAACTTACCGTAAAAACTATAGTCATACGTCGAATACGGATGCCATACTTTGGCGTCGAGCGCTTCTTCTTGATGGTTGCGCCAATGGTAATACGCGCGATAGGCGGGGTCAAGCGAAAGTGATTCTTGGAAAAGTACGTTATTAATTGACGTGTGATTAATAACTAAATCCATGACAATTGTGATGTTGTTATCGGCAGCAAGATTAAGTAAATCAACGTAATCGGCGTGCGCACTTGCAAATGTTACTTCACCGTTTTCGGCATGCGGACTACTTGCGCTGCCAAACTTTGGATCAATAATCATATAATCAATCGTGTCATAGCCGTGATAGCTGTCGCTAAGTTGCACTGGTGTTAACCAAATGCTTTCCACGTTTAGATCAAGGAAATAATCAAAGTTGTTAATTATGCCCCGAATATCACCAAGACCGTCGCCATCACTATCAGCGAAACTACTAACCATTATTTGGTAACCAACGCCAATTTCGCGTAGTTTCCCGCTCATTTTAGCGATGTTTGTTGGGGTTGCACTACTATTAACGTTGTTGTAAGGCAAGGAAACGTTAGTGCCGTCATCAAAAAGATATGGGTTATCAAACATTTGGCCAGCGTATTTATATGTAAAGTCTTTAACGTTATCTTGAACAGCGAAGACGTGGAGTGAATCATTAAAGCCGTTTTCTAACGCTTCGCTTGTATTTAAAAACTTGTCACCACCGTCACTCGTCCAATGGGTGCCGGCAGTACGCGATGTTTTAAACGTAATTAAAAAGCCGATTTTGCGGACAAGTTCGCCATCAGGCATATAATTTACGCTTTGTGATGTTTTGTTGCCGTTACCGTCATGGCCACCGTCGTTATACGTTTGTGCTAAGTCAAGTTCAACGACCGCACCGCCGTACTTATCAACGTAAACTTTGCCATCTTTATCTTTCATAAATTCGACGATTCGTCCCGTACTGCTTTCGGGCCAAATCCACATATCCCACGCTTCGTATTCTTGTGGGGTATTCGTAAAACGTAAGTAATGAATGTACAAGTGATTTGGTTTACTCATTGTGCGTAATGTGTTTTGGTATGCGGCAACTTCTTCGGCACTGATAACGCTCCACTTTGCGTAAAGCGTAAAGTCGTAGTCGGGCATTTTATTAAATGTGTATTTATTTGCAAACGTTTCATTATCAACGTACCAACCGCTAAAGGAATAGCCCGGAAACACCGGATCAGCGGGTGCACTAATTTGTTCGTTGGTGCGGGCAACAAGTGATTCAACGTATGAACCGCCGTTACTTTCAAAAGTAATTTGATGTTCATCACCAAGCTTATTTTGGTTACCACATCCACTAAGTAATAATGCTGTTAATAAAAACAGTAAATATCGTGACTTTTTCATTGCCCACCTCACTTGTTTTAGTTGTCTTTTTTAGTATAACAAAATCTTTAAAGATTTTCGTCAATAAGCCGTTTAGTCAAAGCCGTAGCCAAGCGCCCACTTAAGGCCGATTGGGAAGTGTTTTGCCCACGCGCCTTCATTGTGGCCGTAATTAACGCCGTAGTACGTTTGTGCGTTTACTTCGGGCACACCGACGGCGAGCAAGTAATCACGGTAACGGTCGGGCCACGTTGTGTCACTGCCGTCCCCACTTGTGCCGACATAGAAGAAAAACTTCGTCGCTTGCAGTAAGCTGCTTTCGCGCGACGCTAAAAGGGCAGGGATGTTCGTCACCTCATCACTTACAGTCCATGTTGATGTACTAAAAGCGAGTATTGTCCCAAACGTTTGTAAATGATGAAGACCACCAAAAAGACTAATTAATCCACCTAAACTACTGC
Organism: uncultured Staphylococcaceae bacterium; assembly: GCA_964635805.1. Classification (GTDB taxonomy): domain Bacteria; phylum Bacillota_I; class Bacilli_A; order RFN20; family CAG-826; genus UBA1361. The sequence goes on along the minus strand of CAZWRR010000021.1, from coordinate 989 downwards.
CGCCAATCAGCGTATGTTCGCGGTCACTAAGTGTATGGAAGTTTTGATCAATAAACGGTTTAATGTCGTTTACGATTAAGTTCATATATGCGTCGCCACTTGGTGTTTCGTTTTCAATATTAATGTAACCCGTTGGATAAAGATATTCACTCATGCGTTTACTTGTGTTATCAATACCGACAACGAGCGCGCCTTCCCAACCTTTCTCAGCAATAATACTTTCAAGCGATTCGTCGACTTCCCATTCGCCGGCAAATGATGTACTTGCTTCAAATAAGTTTTGCCCGTCATGCATGTAAAGCACCGGGAATTTTTTGTTTGGATTTGTACTATCGTACGTTGACGGCGTATATATGCGAATGCGCCGATTATTGACGTAATTAATATGCAGTGTGCCACTGCCTAGTTGTTTACTACTTGGTTTCATATCCATAATATTTTCAAACGAATTAATCGTGTCGTTAAAAACGTTTTCACTTGCGTAATTAATTGTAACACTGCGGTTTTGCCCACGAAGTTCAACGCCAAACCATTCGTTTGTTTCTCCTTCCGTATAAAGTACCCATTTATATGCCATCGTAAAACTTGTTGCCGTTGGATTTTTTTCGAAGTCTTTCGTAACAGTATAATGCGTATCATCAACTTGCTTGACCCGGACGTAGTTCGTGTTGCTTGGCGCCCAATTGTTTAAATCGGTGCCCATCGTTAAAACACGCTCGCTTGGTAGTGCAAACGGCAGCGTTACATGCCACGTGACGCGAATATGATTTGGAGCAAGTGCTTCGCTATCTGTCGCGGTGTCGCTTCGGTTTAAATCACCACTATTTCCGCGGCAACCCGCGAGCAAAAAGACACTACTTAATAAAAATAGCCATTTGGTTTTTTTCATGTTCTCACTCATTTCTAATGCTAAAACGGCGCAAAATCATTTGTTTTAACATTTTCATTTCTCTTTTATTATTATAAAAGAAAGCACAAAATCATTCAAG
>CAZWRR010000020.1:0-13431 GCA_964635805.1 uncultured Staphylococcaceae bacterium | reverse complement strand
GTGAACGGCCAGAAATAAATGTTGATGTTATTCCAAGTGGTTCACTTTTACTTGATAAAGCACTCGGTGTTGGTGGATATCCAAAAGGACGGATCGTTGAAATATTTGGTCCGGAAAGTAGTGGTAAAACAACACTCGCGCTCCATGCAATTGCGGAAGCGCAAAAAAAAGGTGGCCAGGCTGCATTTGTTGATGCTGAACACGCGATTGATCCAGTTTATGCGCGTAATCTTGGGATTAACATTGATGAACTAATTTTAGCGCAACCCGATTCCGGTGAACAAGCACTCGAAATCGTTTTAAAACTTGCGGAAAGCGGTGTTATTGACTTAATCGTCGTTGATAGCGTTGCCGCACTTGTCCCAGAAGCAGAATTAACGGGAGAAATGGGTGACCAACAAGTCGGACTCCAAGCACGACTTATGTCGAAAGCGATGCGTAAACTTGCCGGTGTCTTAAATAAAGCATCGTGTACTGTTATTTTTATTAACCAATTACGCGAAAAAGTCGGTGTGATTTACGGTAATCCAGAAGTAACTTCTGGTGGTCGTGCTCTTAAATTTTATTCGTCAATTAGAATTGACATTCGCCGTGGTGAAGCACTTAAAAAAGGTGCAGCGCTTTTTGGTAACATTGCGCGTATTCGTGTTGTTAAAAATAAAGTCGCACCACCGTTTGCTGCCTGTGAAGTTGAAATCATTTATGGTAAAGGTATTTCCAAAAATAACGAAATACTCCAACTCGCTGTTGAACAAGAACTTATTAAACGTTCAGGCTCTTGGTTTGAAATTGATGGACAAAGTATGGGTCAAGGTAAAGATGCAGCCCAAAAATATTTAGAAGAGCGCCCCGAACTTCTTGCGGAAATTGAAGCGAAAATTCGCGCTAATTAACTAAATAAACACGCAATTAACAAAGCAAGTCCTCTAAAGAAAATAGTTAATTAATTCTTTGGAGGATTTTCTTTATCAGTGGTAAATACCGTTAGTTGCGAAAAAAATAGTAAAAATTATGCTTTTAATTTATTAATTAAAAAAAGCGTGTTATACTTTACTCACGCATATTAATGCGTTCACCTAAACTCAGTATTAGGTTATTAATTCTTATAAATTTAATTAAACACAACAAATTTACTTCCATATTAATAAATCTTCGCTGGAGTTTAGACTAATTTTTTGATTTATCAAAATACAATAATACACAAAGAAAGAGGGTGAAATAATGGACGGATATGAAATTTTAATCGCCATTTTACTTTTTCTTGTCGGAATTGGAATTGGGGTTTTACTATTTTGGTTGATACCTATCTTCAAAGCTAAGCAATCTTTGCAAAAAGCCCAAAAAATCGTTAAAGATGCGGAAATCCGCAGCGAACACATTGTGAAAAATGCCGAGCTAGATGCGAAACAAATTCTTTACGAAGGTCGACAAGAATTAGAAAGAGACAGCAAAGAAAAACGCGAACAAATTAATGAACTACAACGGTTAGTAATTGAACGCGAAAAAGCAATGGAACGCCGTGATCAAACGCTTATGAGCAAAGAACAATCACTTGATGCGCGCCATGAAAACTTAAGCAAACGCTTAAAAGAAACAGACAAAATTCAAGATGAATTAAAAGAAAAAATTAATTCAATTTTAGTTGAACTTGAAAAAGTTGCCAACATGACAGTTGCGGAAGCACGTGAAGAGCTTTACACACAAGTAAACGCGAAACTTGAACGCGAACTTGCGCTTTACATTAAGCAAAGAGAAGAAGAAGCAGAAGCAACCGTAAATGATACAGCGCGGGAATTACTTGCCAACGCAATTGCAAAATATTCGCAAGAAGTAACAACCGAGCGCACCGTTAGTGTTGTTCAGTTACCAAACGATGAAATGAAAGGGCGGATTATTGGTCGTGAAGGCCGTAACATTCGTTCCCTTGAACAATTGTTAGGTGTTGATATTTTAATTGACGACACACCTGAAGTTATTACAGTTAGTTCGTTTGATCCAATTCGCCGCGAAACCGCACGTCGCGCTGTTGAAGTTTTAGTAAGTGATGGACGTATTCAACCAAGCCGTATCGAAGAAGTTGTCGAAAAAGTACAAGGTGAATTAAATGAAGTAATTATCAAGACCGGAAAAGATGCAGTAGCCGAACTTGGTATACCTAATGTTCACAAAGATATGCTCACATATATCGGCCGTTTAAAATATCGCACATCATACGGACAAAGTGCATTAAAGCATAGTGTTGAAGTTGCTCACCTTGCGGGAATCATGGCAGGTGAATTAGGACTTAACGTCTTAATGGCAAAACGAGCGGGATTATTCCACGATATTGGTAAAGCTGCCGACTTTGAACTTGAAGGAAGTCACGTTGAAGTTGGTGCACGGCTTGCCAAAAAATATGGTGAACCGGATTACGTTATTGACGGAATTGAATCGCACCACGGTGACAAACCAGCACGCTTTATTTATTCACAATTAGTGATGGCAGCAGATACGTTAAGCGCGGCACGTCCAGGTGCGCGTACAGAAACACTTGAAAATTACATTAAACGACTTGAGCAACTTGAAACTATTTGTAAGTCATTTGACGGCGTTCAAACTAGTTTTGCAATGCAATCAGGCCGTGAAGTACGTGTTATGGTTGTACCTGATAAAATTGATGACGTTGCCGTTAATAAACTCGCCCGCGATATACGTGAAAAAATTGAAGATGAAATGACTTATCCGGGGCAAATTAAAGTTTCGGTTATCCGTGAATATCGCGCAACTGAAGTTGCTAAATAATAAATATTAGTTGTAAATATTAACGAAACAAAGCGAAGACGATAAACTGTCTTCGCTTTTATGTAAGAATAATAATGTAATTAATTACTACTTGTAGTAACCTTATAGTGAAGTAAAGAGGACTATGTATGAAAAAAGCTGTTGTAAAAAACTTGCCATCACTTGCAAAAGCACGTAGCCGTCGTCCACAACGCATTGACTACGAATGTTTTACGCTCGATATACCAACACTTGTTCAAGAAAAATTAACGGGTGCAAAATTTTTGATTAGAACGTATGGGTGCCAAGCTAATGTCCGCGACGAGGAATCGATGGCAGGGTTATTAAATGCCGCAAATATCACACGAACAGATAAAGTAGATGAAGCAAAGATTATTATTTTGAACACATGTGCAATTCGTGAAAACGCTGAGCAAAAACTTTTTGGCCAAGTTGGTAATTTGAAGAAGTATAAAGAAAAAGATAAAGATGTCATTATTATTGTTGCCGGTTGTATGGTCCAACAAGAAGCATCACTTGCAAAACTTTATAAATCATATCCCCAAGTCGATATATTTATGGGAACAAATTCAATCCATAAACTATTAGGTCTTTTAGAAATTCATTTAGAAACAAATAAAAAAGTTTTTGATGTTACGAGCGAAGATATTACAATTTATGAAGATGTTCCCGTGCATCGTATTGCGGAGCATAAAGCGTTCGTTAACATAACGTATGGGTGCGATAAGTTTTGTACGTACTGTATCGTGCCGTACACGCGCGGCAAAGAACGCAGTCGCAAAGTAAGTGATATTTTAAATGAATGTCGCATTTTAATTGAATCAGGTTACCAAGAAATTACACTAGTTGGTCAAAACGTTAATGCATATGGTCGCGATTTAAAAGATGGCACTACGTTTGCACTAATTTTAGAAGAAGTTGCAAAACTAGGAATACCGCGTTTGCGCTTTATTACTTCGCATCCGTGGAATTTTGATGATGAAATGATTGATGTAATTGCGAAGTATCCAAACATTATGAAGAAAATTCATTTACCGCTTCAATCGGGCAGTGATGAAATTTTAAAACTGATGGGTCGCCGTTACACTGTTGCGGATTATATGGAATTAGTCCGCAAATTGCGCGCTAAAATGCCCAACATAGCATTAACAACTGATATTATTGTTGGTTTTCCTAATGAAACCGAAGAACAATTCGCGGCAACTTTAGCCGCAGTTGACGCAGTAAAATATGCGGGAGCATTTACTTTTATTTATTCGCCGCGCAAAGGAACACCAGCCGCAAATATGGTCGATAATGTTACCAAAGAGCAAAAACACCAGCGGTTTGACAAATTAAAAATTATGGTTGAAGAACAAACAAAAGTGTATGCCGCGCCATTTGTAGGCAAAATAGTTTCCGTTCTTGTTGATGGTATGAGTAAGAAAAACCGCACTATCTTAACGGGCTACACACCGGAAGAGAAAGTCGTACATTTCGAGGGTCCACGGACTCTTATTGGCGAAATTGTTAATGTTAAAATTACTGAGTCAAAAGTTTTCGCATTATGGGGTGATTTAGTTAATGACTAATTTTGATAAGGCATTACAACAATTAAAAACAGAGTTATATCAAAGTGAACTTGTACAAGAGTTTTTGCGCTACAAAAAGCTAATTAGCGAAAGCGAAGTGTTAGCAAAACTTGAAAACAGACTAAAAGAATTGCAACAACTCATGACAAAAAACGTCGCAAATGCGCCTAAACATCGTGAATTTAAAAATGAGTATAATTTGTTAAAAAAGCAATACGACACACATCCTTATATCACTAATTACAACAACTTATTAAGTGACTTAAATGCGTTACTTATTGATTTAAAACTAATCCTTGATTCGTAGTGTTACCATTTATGGTAAAATATCGCTATGAGTAAAAAACAAAAAAATATAGTTTATACACCGATGATTACGCAATATTTAAAAATAAAGGCGGAAAATCCGGGTGTTTTAATTATGTATCGTCTTGGTGATTTTTATGAGTTCTTTTTTGAAGATGCTGAGCTTGTATCACGGCTATTACAATTAGTGCTTACAAAAAAAGCTGCCGGCAACAATCAAAAAATCCCAATGTGTGGTATTCCCCATCACGCCGCGACTAATTATTTAGCGAAATTAGTTGACGCTGGCCATAAAGTTGCAATCGTTGAACAAGTTGAAGATCCTTCCGAAGCAAAAGGAATTGTCCGGCGCGAAGTTGTCCAAATTGTTACGCCAGGTAGTGTCGTCGATTTTGCTGCTGCTGATCATAATTACATCGCTGCAATTGATGAACATGCGCACGGCTTTGAATTAAGTTATGCTGATGTTTCTACGGGTGATTTACACGTAACAAGTTTAGTGCGAGATGAAGGTGTTCTTATAAACTTTTTAAGTGGTATCTTAACACGGGAAATCGTCATTCAATCAACATTTGATAATAAATTGTTAAGTGCAATCAAGTCAAATATAAACGTTGTTATATCTTTTGAAAACGAATTAGTTAGTGAAGATATTTATAGTGAAATAGTTGAAGACGTAAAGGAAAAACATCAGCAGCAAGTCGTTTTACGCTTACTAAGCTATTTAAATAAAACAAAAAAACGAGAATTAACATATCTCAAACGCGCTGAAGTTGCAAAATCAAAAAGCTTCCTGCAAATTGATGCCTTTTCACGTCATAACTTAGAATTAACTCGTACGATGCGTAGTGATGCAAAATATGGATCACTTTTTTGGTTGCTTGATGAAACAACAACTGCAATGGGTCGACGCAAACTTAAAGATTATATTGAACGCCCGGCGTATGACCTTGATGAAATACTCCGTAGACAACAAATCGTGAGTGTCTTTATCGTTAATTTTATTACACGAGAAGAAATCAAAAAACAATTCGTAGATATTTACGACTTAGAACGTATTGTTGCCCGTATTGCTTTTGGTAGTGCAAATCCGCGCGATTTACTACGACTTAAAAACTCGCTTATTGCCGTTTTAGAAGCACGCGCGCTTTTAGCTAATATAAACGATGACAAAGTCCAAGCGCTTTACCGTAAACTATATGACGTTAAACCACTTATTAAGCTCATAGACGCAGCGATTGATGAAGATGCACCGCTGCAAATTTCAGGTGGTGAGATTTTTAAATATAATTACAATACAGAGCTCGATAAATTAATTGATTTAAGTCATGGTGGGAAACGCTTTATTAGTGAGCTTGAAGAAAAAGAACGAGAACGGACGGGGATTAAAACACTAAAAATTGGTTATAACCGTGTTTTTGGTTATTACATTGAAATTAGTAATAGTTATTTACCAGAAGTAAAAGATGAGTTTGGCTATATTCGCAAGCAAACGACAAAAAGTGGTGAACGGTATATTAATGAAGAATTAAAAGAACAAGAAAAATTAATTTTAAGCGCCGAGGAGCGCCGTACTCAATTAGAGAGAGCTTTATTTTTAGAACTTTTGGCAACATTACAAAAAGAAACGCGTAACATTCAAAGAGTCGCTGCAATTATTAGTGAGTTTGATGTTTATCTTTCACTTGCTACTGTTGCCGCTAAATATAAATACGTTCGTCCTACATTTAACACAACCCGCAAAATTGAAATTAAAGAAGCACGCCATCCCGTACTTGAACAATTACTCAAACGTGATGGTTTCGTTGTGAATGATTTAATTTTTGATGAATCAACGGATGTCGTTATCATTACCGGACCTAACATGGGCGGTAAATCAACGCTCATGCGTCAGCTTGCACTTATTGTTATTATGGCGCAATTAGGAAGTTATGTTCCGGCACATAGTGCAAACATAATGTTGTTTGACCAAATATTCACGCGCATTGGCGCTAGCGATGATTTAATTAGTGGACAATCGACATTTATGGTCGAAATGAGTGAAGCTAATTATGCATTGCGCCGTTCAACAAGTAATTCACTATTACTATTTGATGAAATTGGGCGGGGTACATCGACGTATGATGGGATGGCACTTGCATACGCAATTATTGATTATGTCGCGCGATCTTTACGCGTAAAAACTTTGTTTTCAACGCACTATCACGAAATAACAGCTATTGCTGAAGAGCATGAGAATATAAAAAACATCCATGTTGAAGTAGCGGCAAAGCAAGATGAAATTACGTTCCTTTATAAAATTGGTGAAGGGCCGATGAATAAAAGTTATGGGATTAATGTAGCCCGACTTGCAGGATTACCAACAACGATTTTAAATACAGCCCAAAAACATTTACATGAATTGCACACTGACCAAAAAAGCACAAACGAAGTTATTGTCCTTGATCCAGTTAAACCTAAGTGGTTTAGCGATTTAGAAAATCTTGATCTTAATAATATGTCGCCACTAGAAGCATTAATCTTTTTACAAAAAATTAAGGATGATGGTTTTAAGTAATGTCGATAATTGTTTTATCAAATGAGTTAGCAAACCAAATTGCCGCAGGCGAAGTAATTGAGCGACCTGCCTCAGTTATTAAAGAATTAGTTGAAAATAGTATTGATGCTAGCGCCAAGCGTATTAATGTATATATTTATGATGCAGGCCGCACGTTAATGATCGTTGACGATGATGGCTCAGGTATTAGTAAAAAAGACTTAGCACTTGCTTTTAAACGCCATGCAACAAGTAAAATAATTGACGAGCATATGTTGTTTCGCATTAAAACACTTGGTTTTCGCGGTGAAGCATTACCAAGTATCGCTTCAATTTCGGACGTAACACTTGAAACAGCATGGCAAGATGAAGTGGGAAGTAAACTGGTTTTTGACAACGGGAAGCAAGTTATAAAAGATGCACCGAAACGGAAAGGTACGAAAATTTCCGTTAAAGCACTTTTTCATAATACGCCCGCGCGCCTTAAGCATTTAAAACATGATTTTACTGAAAATGCTGTTATTTTAGATGTTGTTTCGAAAATTGCACTCGCACATAGTTATATCGCATTTACACTTTATTTTGACGATAAATTAAAATTTCAAACAACTGGGCGTGGTGATTTGCAAGAGACGATTTTAAATGTATACGGTTTGAATACAGCGAAAAACATCATCCCTTTTACTTACGAAACAACAGACTTTTCGCTTAATGGTTTTCTTGGAAACACAGAACTTGTACGCGCTAATCGTTATGCGATTATTACTAATTTAAATGGACGTAATGTATATATGCCGAAAATACAAAGTGCAATCAGTGAAGCATATCACGGATTCATTGCCCCGTCGCGCTTCCCGTTTGTTGTATTAAACATTACAACTGACCCAAGTTTAGTTGATGTAAATGTTCATCCAAGTAAACGTGAAGTTCGCCTTTCTAAAGAAAACGAATTAATTAATGCACTATTGCAAACGATACCAAATCACTTAGTTTCACCAACGTTTGTCGCAGCAAAAACGACTGAAAAAACGCCGACAGTTTCGTTAGAAAAGACAGAAATAGTGCAGGAGCAACTTGAACTTGAATTCATAATTGGTGAAGATGAAAATAATGAAAAAACGGAGATATTACGAGTAAGCGCACCAAGTGATGAGCCGGCAATACAACGCTCTGAATCAAAAGAAGTATATGGTCGAAAATTACGACCAATCGCGCAAATTCATCAAACATATATTATTTGTGAACATGATGATGGTGGTTTTTGCTTAATTGATCAACATGCTGCCCATGAACGGATTAATTATGAAAAGTTTATGAAGATGTTAAATTTAAATTTAAAGACGCGACCGATACTTGTTCCATATGTAGTACACTTAGCAAAAAGTGAACTGCTTCATTTTGATGAAAAAACATTAAAATATTTACATAGTGTTGGGCTCGACATCGAACATTTCGGTGCCGACGCATTACGGGTTAGTGGTGTTCCGGCCTGGAGCGAAGCATACGATGAAAAAACGTACATTGATGAAATAATCACGATGGTACGTGAAAACCGCAAAGTAAATTATGAAAAATTACGTTCAAACGCAATTGCAACGATGGCATGCAAAGCTAGCATCAAAGCAAAGCAACGTTTATCTCTAGCGGAGATGCAACATTTAATTAATGAACTTTTTGCCGCGAATAACCCGTATAGTTGTCCCCATGGTCGCCCGACAATTATTCGTTATTCGCAGTATGAATTAGAAAAACTTTTCAAAAGGACAGGTACATGATTTACGTCATTGGTGGCACAACCGCCAGTGGGAAAAGTAGTTTAGCGGTTTCGTTTGCTCAAAAAACGAACGCTATTGTAATTAATGGTGACGCTTTTGCCATTTATAACGAACTTAATGTCGGCACAGCGAAACCAAGTCGTGAAGAACTTGAACTTATGGATAATTTTATGTTTAACCATTGTTCGATTACTGAACAATTCTCGATATATGATTATCAACAAGCGGTTCGTGCGATTATTGATAAATATCAAAATATTCGGCCAATAATTATTGTTGGCGGAAGTGGCTTATATATTCGCAGTGTTCTTTATGATTATCGTTTTAGTAAGGAAGTACCGCGAGTTGATGAAAAAGAGTATTTAGGCTTAAGTAATCTCGCTTTGCACAACAAATTGAAAGAAGTTGACAGTGTTTCCGCGAATCTAATTCATCCAAACAACCGCAAACGGGTATTACGCGCACTTGCGATTGCTGAAAACGCTGAACTTATTAAATCGGAAAGCGAAGCTAAACAACAAAAGGAGCCACTTTTTGCGCATGTTATTGTGTGTTTAGACAAACCTAAACAGCAATTAAACATAAATATTCGTGAACGTATAACACGCATGTTTACGCAAGGACTGCGCCAAGAAGTTACTGAGCTTATGGAAAAGTATCCGCATAATCTCCAAGCATTACAAGCGATTGGTTACAAAGAAATAATTAATAACTTTACGGCAAGCGATGAATTCTTAATTGATTTAATTGCTAAAAATACGATTAAATATGCCAAACGCCAGCGTACTTTTTTCAAACATCAATTTAACAGTATTTGGTTTAGTGATGAAAAAGCGGCACTGGCATATTTATTAAAGAAACATGAGGAGAAAGAAAATGCCTAAAAAGATTCATATTAAAGAAGTTGCACGAAGCGTTAATATTAATGAAGAACGGCTAGTTTATTACGGCGATCATATTGCCAAAATTAAAAAGCTGACAGTTAATGAAAACAAACAAGGTAAACTAATTCTTGTTTCTGCAATGACCCCAACTGCAACTGGTGAAGGTAAAACAACAATGGCAATCGCCCTACATGACGGTTTATGGGCCATTAATGAAAAATCATTACTTTGTTTACGTGAACCAAGCTTAGGTCCCGTCTTTGGGCGCAAAGGTGGGGCAACTGGTGGTGGTCGTGCACGGCTATTCCCAAGCGATGATATTAATTTACATTTTACCGGTGATTTACACGCACTTACAAGTAGCATTAATTTAATTGCCGCAATTATTGATAATCACATTTTTCAAGGGAACGAATTACAAATTGATATTAACAACATTGTATGGAAACGTGCACTTGACATGAATGACCGTGCTTTGCGAGATGTTAAAGTTGCGTTAGGTGAAGGTAATGGTACACCGCGGATTGACCACTTTCAAATAACCGTCGCAAGCGAATTAATGGCAATACTTTGTTTAAGTGAAAATGATGAAGACTTTAAAGAACGGGTTCGTAATATTATTGTTGCGTATGATACACAAAATAAACCAATATTTCTTAAATCATTACAAATTGAAGAAGCAATTTTTCACTTGATGAAAAAAGCACTAATGCCAAACCTAGTGCAAACTTATGAAGGCAACCCGGTTTTTGTTCACGGTGGTCCCTTTGCTAATATTGCCCATGGTTGCAGTTCTTTGATTGCAACGAAAACGGCGCTTAATCTTGCACCGATTGTTATTACAGAAGCTGGATTTGCAAGTGATTTAGGAGCAGAAAAGTTCATGAATATAAAATGCCGTATTGGCGACATTGCCCCGGATTTAGCATTGTTAGTTGTAACTTTAAAAGCAATTAAAGAGCACGGTGGCGTTAGTGCAGAAGAACTTAATAAAATGAATACGGATGCAATTACAGTTGGATTCGCCAATGTCATGCGCCATTATGAAAACTTAAATAATGCCGGACTTCCTGTCATTGTTTTGATTAATGAATTTCCCGATGATTATGTTGAGGAAAAAGTAGTTATTGAAAAACTATGTAAACAAAATAAGTTTGAATATTCGTTCGTCACGTCTTATAGCGATGGCAGCAAAGGTGCACTTGATCTTGCTCGTAAAGTTAAAACGATGCTTACTGTTGGTAGTAATTTCAAATTTTTATACGATGTCAATGACGAAATAACGCACAAAATTCAGACAATCGCCCGCAAAGTTTATCGCGCTAAAGATGTTATTTTTACCTCAAAAGCGCAAGATCAAATTAAAGCAATAACAGACCAAGGTTTTAGTAATTTGCCAATTTGCATGGCTAAAACACCTGTTTCGTTCACAGATGACCCAAGTATTAAAAATGCGCCTGATAACTTTACAATTACAGTTCGTGAAGTTACACTAAATGCAGGTGCTAAGTTTATCGTTGCTTTAACTGGGAAAATATTAACAATGCCAGGATTACCACCGCAACCGGCAGCACTTAATATGAAAGAAGTAAAATAATGCAAAAAATTGATGTACAACTTTTTGAAGAAGTGGAAATGAAAAAGGCACATCCGTGCGTAACAAAATCAAAACGTTTTCAAGTTGTACGCCTTGGAGCGGATTTAAAACTGCAGTGTTTGGGATGCGGCAATATTATCATGATTAGCCGCATTAATTTCAACAAAAAATTTAAAAAAAGTATAAATAAACACGAAAACGTAATTTTTAACAAATAAAACTCTATTTATAATAGAGGAGGTGTTAAAAATTTTAATAATTGAAAACTTAACAAAGAGTTTTGACGGCCAAAAAATTTTAGATAATATAACTTATAATTTCAAAAAAGGTTTTTTGTATGTCATTATTGGCGTTTCTGGAAGTGGGAAAAGCACATTACTCCATATAATAAGCGGTATTTTAAATATGGATAGTGGTGTAATTAAGTTAAATAATTATTTACTTACAAAAAAAGATGTAACACCAATTTTACAAACTGCGTATTTATTTGGTGATTTAACCGTTGCTCAAAACATTTTGCTACCAGCACACGCAATTAATGAAGAGAGTATGCAAACTGCGAAAAGATTAATGGATTTGTTTAAAATAAAGTCAGTAAAAAACCGACAAATTAAATATTGTAGTGGCGGGGAGCGCGCACGTACGAATTTAGCCCGCGGCCTTATCAATAATACTCCAGTCGTAGTAATTGATGAACCAACTGCTCACGTTGACTATGAAACAGCTAAATTAATTGTTCATCGTCTTGCATTTATTGCACAGAACCAAATAATTATTGTTGCTAGTCATCAACCCCAACTTTTTAACTTTTCTCACGTTCGAATGCTTTATCTTCAAAGAGGCAAACTATATGAAAAATCGGATATTCATTAATTTAATTGCTTCATTTTATATGCGGATGAAAGCACAAAACATTGTCAGCATTGTATTGTTTATAATTGCGGTTACTACATTAAATATATCATTGACTTTTTACATAACTACAAACAGCGCCGCAAGTGTACTTAGTAAGACGTATTTTGAATACAAAAGTATCGATATTTCACAAGTTTATAAAGTTCATTCTAATAATGAACTTATTACAATGAACCAATATAAAAGACCAAATTATCAAACACTAGTAAATATTAAAAACAAAATTGGTGATTTTACAATTAAACCTGACTATACGACACTTTTTATGCATAGCAAATTCACATTATTTGGTGAGCAAGTTGTAATGCCCCAAATTGTTGTGCATAACAACAGTGACCAAATTGGTATTAATAAAACACTATTTAAAGAATTATCGGAGAAGTTTGCCTTATCTAATGAAACACTACATTTTAATTGGTCGTTAAACGCACCACTTTACCTTAATGATGAAACACAACATAACATTACCTTCGAACATACAATCGCTGTTAATTTTGTCTTTGATGAAATTAATTACTTTAGTTTCCCAAAAATTTATATTCCCCAACAAATAATTGATGAGATAGTTGGTAGCTATGTATTAGAGGAAAATTTAACTGTTGCAACATTACTATACAATTTACCAAATGATCATGCTTTAACTAATCGTAGATTTCGTTTGCATTTTGCAAATGAGCAAACATATACCACATTTTTACGCATAAGTGAAAACTTTAACGCCGAAAATAGTACATATGAAATCAGCGGCGATTATTATGAAAAAGGATTGCTTTTTGAGTCGCTTTTTGTTTATTTACGTCTTTTAGTTTTTATTTTTTTAGTGTTAGTTTTGATTGGAGTGTTGCTTATCTTATTTGTTGTTATAAATTCCTTTATTGACAAAAACAAGACGCAAATTGCGCTTTTTGAGCTTTTCGGTGATAAAAGCACAATTGCTCCAACTATTTTTTCATTTATTTATTTTTTGAATTTAGGATTCAGTCTTTTTAGTTATCCGTTAACACATGTTCTAATTGAAGTACTTAACAGTGTGCTTGAAAAAGCATTAGGCATAAAACTTTTTCCT
>CAZWRR010000019.1:0-13663 GCA_964635805.1 uncultured Staphylococcaceae bacterium | reverse complement strand
CTCCTTTTAATATATTAATAATTTTATCACACATTAAATTTCAATAATTTCTTTTAATGTTGATGTTATTGCTTTAACACGCATACGCGCTTGTTCGGTTGTGTTTGTTTTGCTTAAGAAGTCGTGAATAATATTGGCAACCTCAACAGCTTGAAAGCGTGTTAGTCCGCGTGTTGTAACTGCGGCAAAACCAAGGCGCAGCCCTGAAGTGACATTTGGACTTTCATCATCATCTGGCAACATATTTTTATTCGTTGTAATTAAAACTTCTTCAAGCAACGCTTCTGCTTCTTTACCAGTAAGGCCATATGACTTTTTCGTATTTAATAAAAACAAATGGGTCTCACTTTTACTCGCAATAGCACCACGACTAATTAACGTTTTTGCTGCGGCTTTTGTGTTTTCAACCACATCACTTATGTATTGTTTAAAAGATGGGTCTTTTGCTTCATAAAACGCTTGTGCTTTTGCGCCAATAATATTTTCAAGGGGGCCACCTTGCATCCCTGGGAAACAAGTAAAGTTAACTTTTTTAATAATTTCTTCACTGTTTGTCAAAATAATACCGCCGCGCGGTCCACGTAGTGTTTTGTGGGTTGTTGAAGTGACAATATCGGCATACGGTAATGGGTGTGGGTGCACACCACCCGCAATTAAACCCGCAATATGTGCCATATCAACCATAAAATAAGCACCTACATCCTTTGCAACACTGCCAACTTTTGCAAAATCAATAACAAAGGGATACGCACTAAATCCGGCAAGAATTAAGTGGGGTTTGTACTCATTTGCAATTTCAGCAAGAGCGTCATAATCAATCGTCCCATCATCTTTTAAATGATAATGGCGCACTGTATATTGTTTTGAACTAAAATTAACGGGACTACCATGTGTTAGGTGGCCGCCTTCATTAAGTGATAAAG
Source organism: uncultured Staphylococcaceae bacterium (assembly GCA_964635805.1). Classification (GTDB taxonomy): domain Bacteria; phylum Bacillota_I; class Bacilli_A; order RFN20; family CAG-826; genus UBA1361. The sequence goes on along the minus strand of CAZWRR010000019.1, from coordinate 12,740 downwards.
TCAGTATTTTATCGCCCGGTTGGAGTAAGCTTGCATATGCAATCATATTTGCACTGCTGCCACTATGAGGTTGTACGTTTGCGTATTTTGCATTAAATAATTCACAAACTAAGTCGATTGCGGTTTGTTCAATTTCATCAATATAGACGCATCCACCATAATAACGGCGGCCTGGATAACCTTCGGCGTATTTATTTGTAAGTATTGATCCTGCTAATTCACGTACTTTTTTACTTGTGAAATTTTCACTAGCGATTAATTCTAATCCTTCGTTTTGTCGCTTTGCTTCTAGTTTTACTAAATCAAAGAGTTTTTTCATAAAGCCTCCATCTCTTTTCAATTATAAACTATTTTTAGATAACGTATTTATAATACGACAAATATAGTTCTCGTTGACTTTTACTACTTTTTTTACGACAATTAGTGTATATGAAAATTAACGAACACTTAATCTTCCAAGTTCCATTAGCCCATCGCGGTATCCATAATGAGCAGGTAGATGAAAACAGTATCCCCTCTTTTAAGCTTGCGGTTGAGCAAGGCTTTGGTTTGGAAATTGATATTCACTTAACGAAAGATAATGGGATTGTCGTTATGCATGACTATACGACAACGCGCACGACAGGCATTGATAAACATATCAACGAATTAACACGCGCCGAACTTACAAAAATAAAATTAACAAAAACACAAACAAAAATACCGTTGCTTCAAGATGTTTTAGATGTTGTCGACGGGAAAGTACCAATATTAATTGAATTAAAGGCTGAAGGAAAATATAAAGAAGATTTTGCGAAAATAGTGATCGATTCGCTTAAGAATTATAAACACAAAGACACAATTGCCTTACAAAGCTTTAATCCTTATTTAGTTAAAGAAATGCGCCTACTTCAAGATGAAATAATTGTTGGCCAACTCGCAAGCAATAATCTTGAAGGACAAACAAAGTTTATTCAGTTTTTATTTAGATCATTAATTGTATTAAAAATAAGCAAACCTCATTTCTTTGCTTATGAGTTAAAATACATAAAAAGACGGAAAATACAGCGTAAACGCCGCAAGTTGCCACTTTTAGCATGGACAGTGACAACAAAAGAAGAGCAAAAGCTTGCACAAAAATACGCTGATAATATAATTTTCGAAAACATAAAACCTTAGGAGGAGCTTATGGAACTAAAGCTTAACCAAAAGCGGACTTACTTAGTCGGTCTTGCTTTTATGTCAATTACGCTTTTTTGGACAGTTTACGATACAGTAATCGCCAAAATGCTCGTTGACAACTTCGGACTTAACCAAACATGGTCAGGTCTTGTCATGGCGCTTGATAATATCTTCGCGCTATTTATGTTGCCGTTTTTCGGGCGTTTAAGTGATAAAACGCGCACGAAGTTCGGACGACGCAAACCGTTTGTTGTCATCGGGACGATATTTGCGGCTGTGTTAATTATTGGAGTGTCGTTTTTCGACTTAGCACAGCAAACTGCGCTTGTTGATAACAATATTTCATTGATTTTACAATTAGATAAAAACGACCCTGCATCATTCTATTACACAGTTAATGGTGTAATAAGTGGTGACTATGGTATTAAAAGTGCCGTTGCAACCCACCGTGCGGGCGTTATTTTTGATACTGTGACAAAAACAAACCCCGGGTATTTTATTGGCTTTGTTGCTGTGTTATTTCTTGTATTAGTAGCAATGGGAACTTATCGTAGCCCTGCTGTTAGTTTAATGCCAGACGTAACACCAAAACCACTTCGTAGTAAAGGTAATGCCGTTATTAATTTGCTTGGTGCGTTAGGTGGTGCTTTAGCATACTTGGTGACAATGTTCCTTGCAAAAGAAGCACTTGTAACTAAGTTTGGTTACACATTAAATTGGAGTGCCACAGCACTCTTAATGCTTATTTTAGTTGGCGTGTTCACACTCACTGTTAAAGAAAATGCTTGGGCGGAAGAAATGCTTGAGATTACTGCTCAACACAATCTCGATTCCCTTGATGTTGATGATGAGGGTGTCGATATGTCGCGTAAAACGGATTCAGATAAATTACCAAAAGACGTTTTACGTAGTCTAATCTTAATCTTAGTAAGTGTCGTTTTATGGTTTTTTGCATACAACGCTGCTGTTAGTAAGTTTAGTGTTTATGCAAGTAATCATCTAAATATTGAAAATTATGCACTTCCACCGTTAATTGCAACGGTTGCCGCTGCTGTTTGTTTTATTCCAATCGGTATTATTTCTACAAAAATTGGTCGCCGAAAAATGATTCTTATTGGGATTGTCGGTCTAACTGTTTCATTTTTCGCAGCGATATTTATTCAAAGCGGAAGTGGTTCCCTGATGTATCTCATACTTGGTGTGGTGGCTGTCCCTATTAATGTTAGTACTGATATGCTTATGTACTTTGTAATGGGAATGGTCGGTATTTCTTGGGCGTCAATTAACGTTAATAGTTACCCAATGGTCGTTGAAATGGCGCGCTCTGGTGATACTGGTAAATATACCGGGTACTATTACACTGCGAGTATGGCCGCACAAATATTTACACCAGTGCTTTCGGGCGCCTTAATGGACGTAACAAAATGGTATCCATCACTCTTCGTTTACAGCACTGTCTTTGCAGCGCTTGCATTTATTCCAATGTTATTCGTCAAGCACGGTGAACCCGTAGCACTTGAGAAAAAAGACGATGAAGTTGTCGAAGCTTAAACATAAAAAATTATACTTATTAGATTTAGACGGAACGCTTTATAAAGGCGATTCCGTCTTTTCTCAATCTAAAAAGTTTTTGCATGATATTCGAAAGCATGGCGCAAATTATCTTTTTGTTACGAATAATTCTTCACGTGGCGTTAATGAATACGTCACGAAACTTACAAAAATGGGTCTTGATGTAACGAAAGACGACTTTTACACATCTGGTAGCGCAACGATTGATTACTTGCATCGTTTTCACGCCGGTAAACGTGTATATTTAGTTGGCACAAAAGCATTAAGCACTTCTTTTGTTGAGGGAGGAATAATTTTAAGTGATCCTCGTGACGCGGAGGTTGCGGTTTTAAGTTATGACACAGAATTAAACTATGAAAAGATCGTTAATTTGACGAATTTATTACGAGAGAAAGATATTCCATACTTAGCAACTAATCCTGATTACGTATGCCCTACTGAAGATGGTTATATTCCTGATTGCGGCAGTTTTGCGGAGATGATTAACCACGCTGTAAACAAGATGCCGCTTGTAATTGGTAAACCTTCTGCACTATTTATTACGACAATTTTAGAAAGATTTAATTTAAAGCCTGCTGATGTTGTCGTTATTGGTGATCGGCTTTATACCGACTTGCAAGGGGCCGTTAATGCTAACGTTGATAGCGTTATCGTGCTTTCTGGTGAGGCAACTATGGAGACGGTTGCAGCTTACCCAGACAAACCAACATACGTTGTAAACAACGTCGGTGATATTTTTTAACGTTAAATATTGCGAGCGCTTTCGGTCAGAAAAGTATCTTCACCTGTTTTAAACATGCTATAATAACAATTCAAGCGAGGTAATTATGAAAAAAAAGAAAACAATGATAAATCTCTGGAGTGATCATATAGTTGTTTCCTCATTATTTCTTGGTTTGCTAATTAGCTTATTATTAGTAGCGGCAACGTTTGGCATTATTGAATTACTAGTGTACTACGACGTTGTGGCGCTCGAGCAAAAGAAAGACTTAGTTTATGGATTCGGCACTCTGGCAATTTTAGTTGGCTTTGTTATAAATAATCTTTGGATTCGTCCCCAAAGAATTGTTATTGAAGAAAAAGACGAAGAAATCGTGGATAAATAAATGACATTCACGTTAATATTGCAGATGATTGCAATCGCATTGCTCTTATCATTTATTTATATAATTATTGGAATTATCCCGGGGACTGATGAAACATCTGTTTTAGTGCCAATGACATTAATTCTCGTCGCCTTAAAACTTGATCCGCTTGTAATAATGGCGGGATTTTTCGCTTCTTTTATTACAATTAATATCGCTGATAGTATACCAACGGCGATTACTTCAATTCCTGGTGGGGTAATGTCCACACCGCTTGTCGGCCATAGTCAAACGTTGAAACGTAAAGGTTTAACAACGTACGGTTTACGCTGGATGCTTTTTGGCTCACTCATTGGGGTTCTCGTTAGTATCCCTATTTCCCTTGGTGTTTGGGGGATTTTTAAAGTTATTAGTTCGCAAACTGGGCTTAACATCAATAATTTCATCCAACAATATACTGGATACATTTTCCTTCTTGGTGCCGTGTTTATGAGTTTAACCGGGAAAAAGAAAATCGTTGCTCTTGTTAGCATTATCCCGTTTGGCCTTCTTACGGCGCTGCTTAGAAATCCTAGTGCTTTAACGGTTATTAACCCGTATGTTCTTGATAGTTTGTTTGGTCAATTGCTGTTCCGTTCAAACTTATCAATGACCCCGTTTTTCCTAAGTATTACGACAGGACCATTATTATTTGGTTTATTTTCATTACTAGTGCCGAGTGTATTTAAAACACAAAAGGTTGAAGATAAAATCGAAGTTTTATTAGCGAAGGATAGTAGTAAATATAAGCATGATACGAAGAAAACTGTGCGTAAAACCGCAATTACTGGTGCGTTAGGTAGTTTACTCTTTTTCCTTTCACCCGTCGGTGTTACGGTTATGCTTGGTGAATTTAGTGTACGTAATATCAAAGATGAAACAGAAAAAGCAATTGTTGGTAGCACTGTTGTTGATGCTTTATCAAGTGCGACGTATGTAGCCGGAATTTTAATTTCACTTTTCGTTTTCGCTTTTCCGATTTCACCAGCAGCACTTGGACCTGGTAAAGTTATCTTTGAAGCCGGTGGTCATTTTATTTTAGATAATCATGCTGGGCTAGCGATTAGTGAAAGTACACTACTCGTGCCGATCTTTATCGGTATCGTAATCGGGGCCGCACTTTCAATTACAATTGGTTTACTTTTCGGACGAAAAATGACAAAGTTTGTTTTTAAATACATTTCCCAAGAAACGGTTTTAATTTTCTTGTTTAGTGTAATTGCGATGCTTTCCTTTGCCGAGGCAGGCTTTAGCGGTGTTTTAATTATTGTTGCCGTTGGTCTAATTAGTGGTTTTTTAAATAAAAAAGGTGTTGGTTACGGTGTCCAGTTTATGGCGCTTTACGCTGGCAACTTATTTTTAACAATACTACTTTCGTTAATGTAAGAGGGAAAATGCACGGAACAGGTTTAGCAAAAATAATTTTAATCGGTGAACATAGTGTCGTTTATGGTCATCCCGCACTTGCTTTACCTTTTAAACATTTACAAAGTAATGTCATACTTTCACCTAGTGCATCTTTTATTTTAAAATCAAAATATTACGAAGGTGACTTAGAAAAAGCCCAAGACCCAATGCATGGGATGAAAGTTTTAATTAAACAGATAATAAACGACTATCCGCATATTACCCCCGTGACAATTACACTTACTAGTAATATTCCCGAAAAAAGTGGTTTAGGATCAAGTGCAAGCATTGCAAAAGCAATTATTGCGGCCTTTGATAATTATTTTGCGCTTAATTTAACAAAAGAGAATTATTTTAACTATTTGCAAATATCCGAAAACATTTACCACGCAAAAGCAAGTGGTATTGATGCGGCAACGATAATTAATGAGTTACCAATTAAATATGCAGCCGGAAAAACATCAGACCTTACTTTAAATGTTGATGCTTACTTAATGGTTGTTTCGTCAAATAGCCCAAGCAGTACGAAAGATGCTGTATTAAGTGTACGCAACGATGAAAACCGCGATTATCATATTAGTAATTTAGCTAAATACACAAAAGACGCGGAAAATGCACTAAAAAACAACGAAGTTACGACACTTGGTGAACTTTTTAACAAAGCGCATGTTGCACTCCGTGCGCTTAAACTTTCGACACCGCTCCTTGAAGAGTTGCGCACAACATTACTAAATAATGGCGCGCTTGGTGTTAAAATTACCGGAGGCGGCATGGGTGGGTGCTTAATCGCATTATTTCCAAATGAAAAAACAGCCCTGGCAGCAAATGAAGCATTAGGCACATATGATGCTTGGATTTTAAACTTGAGGAATATCGAATGAATTACATCCGCGCGAATGTGAACATCGCCCTAATTAAATATTGGGGAAAGAAAAATCACGAACTTAATATACCGTACCAAACAAGCATTTCAATTACTGCTGATGCATTTTATACGGAAACAAAAGTTGAGCTTGATTCGACATTAAAAGAAGATGTTGTGATGCTTGACGGGAAAAAACTAAGTGGACTTCCGTATATCCGTGTTGTGCAGCATCTTAATGTTTTACGTAAACATTTTAACCAAAAATCATATGTGCGCGTCACGTCTTTTAATCATGTCCCCATTAAAGCTGGTTTTGCCTCAAGCGCGAGTGCCTTCGCTTCCCTTACTGCAGCATACGCCTATGCGATTGATAAACGTGTAAGTAAAATTGATTTATCGCGGCTTGCCCGGCTTGGTTCGGGCAGCGCTAGCCGTTCACTACATGGTGGTTTTGTTATATGGCATAAAGGTATTAGCCATGAATCAAGTTTTGCCGAGCTACTTCCTGTTAGTTGGCCAACATTACGAATGATTTTTACATTTATTGAAACTAGTGAAAAAAAAGTATCAAGCCGTATGGGTATGCAATTAAGTGTCGAAAAAGCGCCATCTTACAATAGTTTCGTACGGGAAAGTGCATTACTTGTTGAGCCATTAATTGACGCTCTAATTAGAAATGATCTTGCCCGAGTTGGTAAAATTACTGAGGAAAACGCTGAATTTATGCGCAACGTTATGCTTGAAGCCGGGCTTGAATACCATACACCAGAAACACAAGCGCTAATTGAAAAAATCAAAAATATCCGCAAAAATCATCACATCCCTGTTTATTACACATTTGATGCTGGTCCAAATTTAATCTTGCTTTGCGAGCAAGAAAATGTCGATAAAATTGTGACGTTGCTTAATGACGTCAATTTACAAGTTAGCAAAGTCGGGGGCCCAATTCGTGTTGTTACACGCTAAGGTTGCGGGTAAACTTTTTGTTATCGGCGAATATAACGTTTTAAAAAGTGGTCATCGTGCCCTTGTTACACCCGTGAAACGATATATGTATGGTTGTTTAAAAAAGCAACATGACGTTACGACAATAAGTTACAAAGGGCGAACAATCGTTTACGGAGAAACCAGCGATTTTCCTCGTAATTTCACAAATACTGTCGCAACACTTGATTTATTTAATGAATATTTAAATCAAAAAAACATACCGCAAGTACATTTTAATTACAAAATAAACAATAAGCTCTCGTACAAAAATAAATTAAAAATTGGACTTGGCTCGAGTGGGGCAAGTATTGCCTTAACGCTCAAATTACTTAATAAACTTTATAATACGCAACTTACAAATGAGGAAATGTTTAAGTTTAGTGTGCTTGTCCAAAAAAAGGTTGGTAAACTTAGCTCCGGCGCTGATTTAGCAGCAACGATTTATGATACGCCTGTTGTTTACACGCGTTATGACACGGAGTGGCTTGAAAAAGCAGTGCTTTCTTTAGCGCTTTTAACGCAAGAATGGCCACTTTTACAAATTACACCGACTAATAATGTTCCACGTTTCGTTGTCGGATGGACAAAAGAAACTTTTAAACCAGAATTAGCAAACCCGGCGCCGACAACTTTTTACGAACAAGCGGAACAAGTTGTTAATAACTTTTTAAAGACGAACGATAAAACATTAATAAAACAATACCAAACGTTATTAAACGAACTAAATGAGCATAAACCTGGTTTATTAACAAAAAAACTAACACAAGCATTAACCGCTTCTACTTCTTTAGATATCCCTGCGAAAATATCAGGGGCAGGTTACGGTGATTGTGTAATTGCGTTTATTACAAATGCCCGCGAAAAGAAACTATTAAAAAAGGCATGGGCAAAAGATGATATTATGTTATTAGATATTTGGAGAAAGTAAAATGCACGCACGCCGTAAAGACGAACATATTAAATACGCATTAAAACAACGTCATGTTAGTAATGATTTTGATTTACTCCAATTAAAACATTTAAGTATTCCGCGTTTTGACTTAGCGGATGTAAATTTAGAAACAAATATTTTAGGACAAAAATTCGCATTACCTTTTTATATAAATGCCATGACAGGCGGAACAAGAAAAACAACAAAACTTAATTATAAGCTTGCTGCCCTTGCAAAACATTACAATATTCCGTTTTTCTTAGGTTCGCAAAGCATCATGTTGAAGAACCCCGCTTTGCAAAGCGAGTATGCTGCGCTTCGTGCTGCTTATCCCGATTTATTTATCGTCGCTAATGTTAATGCAAATGCGACAGTCGAACAAGCAAAAACTGCAGTTCGTATTATAAAAGCGAATGCTTTAGCAATTCATGTTAATAGTGTGCAAGAATTAACAATGGCTGAAGGTGATCGGGCATTCAAACAATGGCTTCCTAACATTAAAAAAATTGTTAACGCACTAAAAATACCTGTGATTGTTAAGGAAGTTGGCAACGGAATGTATCGTGAAACAATCATTGCACTTGCCGAAAGCGGAGTTACGTATATCGATATTAGTGGTGCCGGTGGCACCGACTTCACAAAAATTGAGCTTGCCCGTAACCGGCGCAAATCATCGCCGCTTACCCACTTTAAATTATCAACAGTTAACGCCTTAATTGATGCACAAAACGTCCCTAACGTTATTATTCATGCTAGTGGCGGTATTCGTAACAGTTTAGATATCGTTAAAGCGCTTAGCTTAAATGCGGCGGCCTGTGGGCTAGCGCGCTACTTCCTCGCATTAGCGAAACTAAATTTTAAAAATGCCACAAAACAAGTTGATGAACTTATCGTTAATCTTAAGAAAACTATGGTGCTCGTTGGTGCACAAACAATCAACGAATTAAACGACACAATTATTTATTAATTAAAATTATTTTGAATCTACACCGTAATGAGGAATTTCTTTCCACGTAACTTTTGCAAATATCGCAATAATCAAAATTGGAACGTACGTAAGCATATAGAAAAACGCAAAAAACGGTAATATAATTTTTAATAGCGGATTCATTTTGACCCGTTTCCAATTTACAATCGAAATAATTAGCGATGTTATTGTTGTAAATATATAAAAGCCTAAAGCAAAGTCAATTATACTTAACCCATATGTTAAGAAGACGTAATAAGGTGTCATCCCAAACGCTAAGTTAAGCAATGATAAAAGGCCGAAAATAATATACCAAATGACTATCGTTGTCGGTAGCGGGGTAACAAAAAGCAGTGATTCAAAAGCGGTAAATCTTTGTTTTAGCGTAAAATCACGACTAAACATTGCTTTAAATAATTGTTTGCGATATTTCCGATTAACTTGATATAAGCCTTTGACCCAGCGCATCCGTTGGCGCCAACTATATTTTATGTGGATTGGCTGCTCGTCATAAAATTTTGCGTCGTGCGCATAATGTATTCGCTCTTTTTGAATTGCCTGTACTGCTGAAAACTCAATATCTTCAATAAACGTGAAGTAATGCCAACCATTTTGTTCAACAATCTTTTTGTAACTCACAAAAAATCCGGTCCCAGAAACGTAAGAAGAAATGCCGACACGTTCCCGTCCTTTATGTAATAATGAGCACTCCCGCAAAAAGGCGTAGCCAGTGCCAAACGCAAATAGAGATTTACTATAATTTGTGCTCCCGCGGTACGATGTAATTACATTTGCTTGCGTAGCGTCAAACACTTTGTTTATTTCTTTAACAAAGTTTGCGTCAACAACGTTATCAGTATCTAAAACAATAAACCCAGCAATATCCGTGCGTTTTTCCGCAAGAATTGCATCAAAATACGTGGATAATGCATAGCTTTTGCCTATTTTCGTTAAATCGTTACGTTCATAAACTTTCGCCCCTAATTCGCGGGCAATAGCTGCAGTATTATCACTACAGTTATCGGCGATCACATGGATTTCCAATAATGATTTATCATAATCTACGCTATTAATTGAATTAATAAATTGAGTTATTGTCTGTTCCTCGTTACGCGCACTTGTTAAAATAATAAATTTATGTGCGTTTTTAGTTTCGGGGTAGCGTTTTTTTTGTAAGAAAATTGAAAGTATCATCATTATTAATTGATGAAAATAAATAACCGCTACTACCGACAGCAACACCGTGTGGATAATTATTAAAATCGAACCTAAAGTATTACTCTTTTCCGCAGGTAACGGACGAAATATTAATTCAAATAAACTAATGTTTAATATCATGCATTCATTATAACTTATTTAACCAAATGTCTTTGCTCCAATGAAAAAATGTCCCAAATGGGACATCTTTTATTAAGCTTAGACTGAAAATTAAGCTAAGAAAATAATTTTGTTGAACACAATGATTGTAACTAGATCAACAAAACCAAGAATTCCACCAAAGAACAAGTATACAACCGCACCTAATATGTTACGGCGTACTAATCGATGAAAGAATCCAAGAAACCAGTTAACAATAGGGATAATCGCTAAAATAATCGCAACAATCCATGATGGGCCAAACCAATATGTTCCGCCTTTGCCTTTTGCCATAATATCGTCCTCCTTAATACTATTTTACTACAATTGATTATCATAATGAAAATAATTTACATTGATACCTATATTATAGAAAAGTGCCTCGTAAAGTAATTTTAATATATTAGTGATAGAATAATGCCGTTACTATAAGTAACGATGTAGGAGTTTATTATGTTCAATAAAAAAATATATCGAAAATTACTGATGCCACTTATTTTGTCATCAGTTTTAATATTATCGGGCTGTGATCTCGACATTTTACCTTCTTTTAATACGAAAGATTACACTTCATTTACTGATAGCGCTACTACAAGTAATGACGAGTCTTCATCAATTACGGGCAGCACGACTAGTTCGGGTAGTGATAGTGATAGCAGTTATTCAAGCGCAACTAGCACTAGTGATGAAGCAAGTGAGATCAGCCAATCAAGCGAGAGCAGCATAACAAGTAGTGACAGTGAACCTCCAGTTCCAACACAATCACTTACAATTAACAGCAACACTTACTATAGCGGCTTTACTCAATACAATACCGGTAACTATGGCATTAATAGTTTAGCCGACATAAGTTTTGAATACTATCGGCTTTACAAAAATAATAGCTTTGATGAAATTTATTTCTTACCTAACGTTGGTGTGACAAGTGATGGTACATTGCCTGCTGCATTGTTGAATAGAACAGCGATTCGTGATATTAAAACAATGGAAGTTCGTTATAAAACCGAATCAACGAGCGGTAATGCTCCGCGGCTTTATTACGGCGATGATAAATCTGTACCTAACTACGTTGAATTACCAAAGTCAACGTCATGGCGAACCGAAATTGTTACGACTACTTCAGCTGCTAATTACTTTAGATTAGAGTCGGGCACAACTAAATTAACGCTCGACAATTTAGAAATTAACTACACGAACACTGGCACCGCGGCAACATTTACACACTTAAGTGCGGGTGCTGATCACTATCGCACGAACCCTGTGGTAAGTAACGGGATGCTTTACGAAGGGCAAGAGGTAACTGTTCCTATTGCTGTTAGCCGCGTTGGCAATTCTTATAGCGTTACTGAAACGAAAACTTATACTTACTACTCGTTTGATTACGTTGAAAGTTACCAATATGCACTTGGTGATGTTTCGCGGTTCGCCTATACGGATCCTGCTGATTTAGCAGCATTTTTCAGTGCTTTTGGTACATATCCCGCAAATTATGTCTTTAAAGCTAACTTCGACAATGCCAAAGCAATCTTTGGTTTTGATGCACGCCAAGTTTCTTATTATACACGTACTGATGGATACGCAAACGCAATACCGTGGCGTGCTTCTCCGTATGGAAACTATCCGGAATACTATGAATTAGACATTGATTTAGATGGAAGTTATTATTACGGTGTTCGTGGTGTGGGCCGCCTTGTTTGTTGGGAATACGGTTTTGATGCAAACGGCTATGACTATGCTCCTGTTTGCCTTTACACCGACGATCACTATGCGACTTTCCAAGAGTATTTAAACACCGGTACGTTTGGCACACGCTTTAATAGTTACTATAGCAGCACGCAAAGTATGCGCACAAATTACGTTTGGGGCGCACCAATTACTTTAAACTAAAGAAAAAAGGCTGTGAACTAACACAACCTTTACACATAATTTTGGTGGAGATGCGGAGAGTCGAACTCCGGTCCAAAGACCGCCCCACAAGCACTTCTACAGCTTAGTGTTTATTTGTTTTTAAGTACTGATTAACGATAAACACAAACATTAACAGACCGAGACTATATTGTTTTAGCAGTGCTTATAGCCATCACACTACCTATTCCCTAATGTTTCGCTATTATGCAAGGTAGGGAACACCTTTGCACATAACGCACCGCTATCTAATTAAGCAGCGGAGAATGCTAAATTACTGTTGCCAGTTATTTGTTTTGTTAGTGATTACGTCACAACTCGGCTGCAGTACTTGCCAAACATGTCCCTGTCGAAACCATGTCATCCCCAAGCAGTATTAATATATCAAATAATGATTCATTACACAACCACAAACGCACATTCGATACAAGAAATAGTTAAAGTTACAACTCTTTTAGAGTTTTA
>CAZWRR010000018.1:13009-14446 GCA_964635805.1 uncultured Staphylococcaceae bacterium | reverse complement strand
ACGTTAAACTTAAAAACGAACGCCAAGTGTACGTTAATAATTTTTATCAATCAAGTGTCCCGTGGCTTTTTGTCGCCGGTAACGCACTGCATATTCACGATTTAGCCGACGAAGCATATGCTGAAGGCGAAGAAGCAGGCGTTGGTGTTGCGCGTTATTTACAAGGCGAATTAGCACTAAAAAGTGAGCTCGACGTTAATGCCGGGCACGCCATTAGTTTTGTGATCCCCAACTTTATCACCCTTAAACAAGCAAGTAACGTCACTAAACTTAAATTCCGCGTACGGATGCCGCTGGAAAACAAGTTTATTTTAATTAAGCAAGGGGCAACAGTAATTGCGCGAAAATTTTATCAATTTTTATTCCCTAGTGAATTAATTGTTTTTGAACTCAAAAATGATTTGCTCGTAAGCGATGCGCAAATTACGATTGAGGTGCAACATGAGTAAAAGTTTTATTTGTTTAGTGTGTCCGCGTGGGTGCCGCTTAACGGTTGATGCTTTAGGTAACGTAAGCGGTAACAAATGTGCGCGCGGTATACCGTATGCCAAACAAGAAATGAGTGACCCAAAGCGTAACGTTAGTTTTGCGCTTAAAATTCGCGGCACGAACGTCCGTGTGCCGGTGAAAACTGATAAGCCGATTGCGAAAAATCTCATTGCACCGCTTGCGAAACATTTAAAAACATTCGCGGTTACGTTACCAATTAATTTTCATGATGTCGTTATCGCTAACGTTTTAGATACAGATGTAAACATTATTGCGACAAAAACAATTGTTAAAGTATAATGATTAATGTTGAAAAATTCCCATAATTGTATATAATGTAATTACTTAATTACAATAGTTTATTTATGTTTATAATTTAAAGAGGTTTTGTATGGCAGAAAAAATTAAAATTTTCGCACTTGGCGGATTAGACGAACACGGCAAAAATATGTATGTTATCGAACTTGATAACGATATTTTTGTAATTGAAGCAGGACTCATGTACCCCGATCGCTCGCGACCTGGGATTGACTTTGTGATTCCGAATCACGACTATTTAATCGAAAACAAATCACGCGTAAAAGCGTATATTATTACCCACGGTCACGATGATCAGTTTGGTGCACTTCCATTTATTTACAAACAAGTACCAGCGCCCGTTATTGGTACGAATGCGACGCTGATGATGCTTAATCGCTTCACAAAAATCGTTGGCGTTGATGTAAAGTACGATGAAATCCAAATCGCACCGACAAGTGATCATACGTTTAGCAACCATAAATTCAAATTTTTCCAAACGACGCATAGCGCGATGCAAAGTTTTGGGTTTGCGCTTGAAACTAGTCAAGGTTATATCGTTTATTCGGGTGATTTTATCGTTGAATACAATAGTAGTGACCGCTACAAACTTGATTTAAATAAAATTGCAAAAATTGCCGAAAAAGAAGT
>CAZWRR010000018.1:0-12909 GCA_964635805.1 uncultured Staphylococcaceae bacterium | reverse complement strand
GGTGAAGAATTATTTAAGAAAATTCTTGATTTAGGGCTAGGCCGTAATAAAGATAAAAAAATATCGTTAAAAGCCGAAGATACATTCGTGATGGCGACCCCGCCGCCTGCCTCACTTGAAGTAATCGCGACCGAAGCACTTGATACTTTGTATCAAACTGGTGTTAATGTTGTTAATATTGGCCGCGATAAACTTAAAAATATGCACGCGCAAGAAGAAGATTTACGGATGCTACTTTCACTTTTAAAACCAAAATATTATATTCCGGTGAAAGGACTGTTCCGGCAACAAATCGCGAACGCGCACGTTGCTTTTAATAGCGGACTTAAATACGGCCATAACAATATTTTAGTGCTTGATAACGGTGTCCCGGTTGTTTTTACAAACAAAAGTGGCCGCGTTATGCTTCACGAACTTGATAAAATTAAAAACGGTGACGTTTTAGTTGATGGGACGGGGATTGGTGATATTAATCGTGGTGTTATTGAAGATCGCCATCGGCTTAGTGAAGACGGTGTTATTTTAATGGCAATGGGTGTTAACTTATTTAAAAAAGAAATAAGTGCCGGCCCCGACGTCCAAATGCGCGGTTTCGTTTATTTAAAAGATAGTGATTTATTACTACGACAAATCCGCAATTTGTTTATTGCCACGGTTGAAGAGTTGCTTAGTAATAGTTTAAAAGTTGATTTAGATTTAATGAGTAAAGAAATCGTTACTCGTGTGGAACGGTTTATTTTCCGCGAAACACGGCGTAAACCGATGGTTTTACCGCTCATTCGCATCGTTAATCAGTAAAGTAATGCCACGATTTGCATAATTACTTTAATATTATGTATAATATTACGTATGAATACAAAACAACAATCACGCCCACAAAAATCATTTAAAGCATTTTATGCTTTAATTTTTATTGAACTTAGTGTACTGGGCATTATTAAATTATCAATTGGCGAAATTTTTAGTTTCCCAATTACATTTCTTTTTGGTGATCTTTTCTTGCTTTTTTATGCGGTGCTTGGGGTTGCCTCCTTACTATACTTACTTTTCCCGCGTGTCTTCGTTTTAAAACGCAAAGCAGTCGCGCCGCTTTTAATTTTAATTGCGTTTATTTTAAGCGCGACGCTCTTTAGTTTAGCCCGTGGAAGTTATGTTAATGACGGAGCGTATTTTGTTGCGCAAATTGAAAATTACTTCGCAACACTAAAAACGAATTTAAGTATTAACCGCGAACAAAACATTTATTTTAGTAGTTTCGGTGGCTTTTTTGGTGAAGCTCTTGCGCTCGTATTTCGGCCCCTTGGCCAAATTGGTAGCGTTATTGTTTTAAGTTTAGTGCTTACTGTTACGCTCTTTTTCTTATTTTTACCGCTTTTCCGGCTTATTGTTACGAAAATCAAAACAACAATCACCGTCATGAAAAAACGTGAACGTGTTTTAAAAGAAGCAGCGTTTTTACATAAAGAAGCGGCAATGATTGATGTTAGCGAGCGCGAAGAAAAGCGCGCCCCTGAAGAAGAAATAGCGCCGATTAAAATAACGAAAAAAGTTGATGAAACAGCAAGCGTTCCGTTTTTAAAACCAGTAACGGATCGCGAAGAAATAAAAGTACGACCACCGTTAATTGATCACGGCGGTAAAGGACCAACAGTGCCGGACTTAAACTTTGATGAAGGTGAAGTTGTTGCCGTGCATGAGCAATTAAACACGGAAGAAGAAACGGTTGATCTTTCAGCGCTTGCAAGTGGGCTTGCGGAAAGCGAAGCAGCGCGCGCGGAACTTGAAGAAGAAACAGTGTTACGGACCGTTACGCTTGAACGAGAAGAAGAAAGTGCGCCCGATGAAGTTGGTGCGCCGCATTTTGCGCCAATAACCGAAGAAGCTAAAGAAGAAACAGCACCCCCGCTCGTTAGTGAGCTAGTCCGAAAACCAAAAGTAGTCGAGCAACCAGTTAGCGCACCGAAAGTCACATTAAGCGACCCGTATGCGCATTATGTAAAACCGTCGCTTAATTTACTTTTTGAAAAAGAAGAAAGCGAAGCTGACGAAGAAAACGAATTGTTCGCCGAACAAAACAAAGAAATTATTAACCAAGTATTCCGTAACTTTAACGTTGGTGCTGAAGTTGTTGGTTACACGATTGGTGCCTCGTTTACACGCTTTGATATTCAAACAGACGATACCGTTAGTGTTAACGCCATTACGCCATACATTAAAGATATTAGTGTGCGGATGAGCGGTGTGAATACGCGCTTTGAACAAGTAGTTACCGGACGCACAACAAGTGGGCTTGAAGCACCAAATAAACGACGGACAATCGTTAGTTTCCGCGAATGTATGGAAGCATTACCAAAACGTAAAAACAACATTACAATCCCGCTTGGCAAAGACGTTGCTGGTGACGTACTTACCGCCTCGTTTGATGACTTCCCGCATTTACTTGTCGCTGGAGCAACCGGCAGCGGTAAATCGGTGTTCGTGCATAGCGTGCTGATGTCGCTTATTATGCAAAACAACCCGAACGAACTACGGCTTGTAATTATTGACCCAAAACGCGTGGAATTAAGTAAATATAACGATATCCCCCATCTGCTTGGCCCAATTATTAAAGAACCAAGCGAAGCAAAAGTTGCGCTTAACCGGCTTGTTGACGAGATGGTTGAGCGGTATAAAGTACTAGAAGAAGCAGCGGCGAGTAATATTAAAGAATACAACGAGATGGCTGGTGAATTAGATAAACCACTTATGCCGTATATTATCGTTATAGTCGATGAATACGCTGATCTTTATGAAAGCGAAAAAGAAATTGCTACCCCAATTTTATTACTTGCGCAAAAGTCACGGGCGGCGGGCATCTTCCTTCTTATTGCCACGCAGCGGCCCAGTGTCCAAATTATTACGGGCATTATTAAAGCAAACTTACCAAGTCGCGTCGCTTTTATGACCGCTTCAAGCATTGATAGTCAAACAATTATCGGTGTTGGTGGCGCCGAGCAGCTGCTTGGTAACGGTGATATGCTTGTTGAAAGTAACAGCGCGCTTAAGCGCAAAGGGCTCGTGCGTATTCAAGGCGCATACGTACGTCCTAACGAAATCGTCCGTGTCGTTAAATATTTACGCGACAACTACCCACCAACGTACGACGAACGCTTTGTCGATTTAGAAGAGCGGCAAGCGCTTAATGAAGACGGCTACGTAAGTGCGATCCATGACGAGATGTATCCGGAAGTTGTACGTTTTGTCAAAACTCAAGACACAATTAGCATTTCGCGCATTCAAACGATATTCCGTTTCGGTTTTAACCGCGCGCGGCAATTTTATATGACACTTTTAGAACAAGGTATTATTGAACAACCAGAAGACGCCAAAAGTTCCAAAGGCGCGCGTGTTGTCGGTAGTACGTATGAGGAACAATAAAGAAAGGACATTTAAGCAAACACTTAAATGAAATTAACATATGGCAATCGGTCAGTTTAGCGCTCATTTATTAAGTCCGACACTCGTCCGTGTCGTGCTTTATAGTGATCAATACCACTTTGAGCAATCAGAAATTAAAATATTCCGCGAAAACGAGTCACTTGTCCCGTTTAAACTCGTGAACATTACAAGTCAGTACAAAGTAACAATCGTCAATTTAGAATTAGAACAACCGTTCGTACTTGGCCATTGTTTTATCGTTTACATTCAAAATTACGGCCAAACACATTTAAATGTGAACGCCGCCACAACGTTTAGTGGCTTTGATGAAGATTATTATTACGCCGGCGAACTAGGCGCGCTTTATACGAAAGAAAAAACAACATTTCGGCTTTGGGCGCCGCTTGCAAGTCGCGTTATTTTAAAGTATAGCCAAGATAACAATGGTTACTTATTAAAACCAATGGAACGCATTGAAAATGGTGTCTATGAAACTGTGCTTGAAGGCAACGCTGACAAAACGAAATACACATACATCGTCTTTAATAGCGGCATTGTAAGCGACGTTACTGATCCGTATGCGAAAGCAAGTGACGCAAACGGAGAGCATAGTTATGTCGTTAACTTAGCAAAACTAAAAGTTTCAAGCAACAACGAGAAACTCCCGCCATTTACGAAAGCGACCGAAGCAATCATTTATGAAACAAGTGTGCGCGATCAAACTAATGACGAACGCACAGATATTGCTAATCTGGGCACATTTTATGGTTTACAAGAAAAAGGCCGTAAAGTTAAAGGACTTTATAAAGCCGGCTTTGATTACTTAACTGATTTAGGGATTACGCACGTCCAACTGTTACCGGTCTTTGACTTTAAGACAGTTGACGAAAATGATCGATGGAAAAAGTATAACTGGGGTTATGACCCGCAGCAATATTTCGTCCCTGAAGGTAGTTATGCGCGCGACGCAAACGATCCGTATAACCGCATTGAAGATTTAATGCTCCTTGTTTCACGGCTCCATGAAAAAGGCATCCGCGTCGTGCTAGACGTTGTTTTCAACCACGTATACGACCACGAAACAAGTGTGTTTGAAAAAGTTGTCCCAAATTATTACTTCCGTAAAAACCAAGACGGCACAATAAGTAGCGGTAGTGGCTGTGGTAATGACTTTGCCACCGAACGACCAATGGTGCACAAACTTGTTGTTGAAGCCGCAACGTACTACGTAAGTCAGTATAACGTTGACGGTTTCCGCTTTGACCTCATGGGGTTAATCGATATTAACACGATTAAAGCGATTGAACGTAATGCAAAAGCACTAAAACCTGATTTTTTAATGTATGGCGAAGGGTGGGAGATGAATACACCAGTCGATGGCCGCGAGCTTGCTCATCACAGCAACGCCCGCGCCTTACCCGACGTCGGTTTTTTCAACGATTCATTCCGTGAAATTATTAAAGGACCAAGTTTTGCTGAGCATTTACACGAAAAAGGTTACGTGCTTGGCGCGAAAAACTACGTTGACGGTTTTTGTTTCGCTTACGCTGGAAGCGTTATCAATACGACATTTAACCCGCGTTTTAGTAGCGCAAGTCAAAGTATTAACTTCGTCGAATGCCACGATAATGGCGTGCTTGTTGATAAAATGCGCGTAAGTAATAGTCATGAACCGAGTGACATCCATTTAGAACGGCTAATGAGCGCAAATACGCTTGTAATGCTTTCCTTTGGTGTCCCGTTCTTCCACCGCGGCCAAGAGTTTGGCCTTAGTAAATTTGGTGACCTAAATTCGTATAAAAGTAGTGATCGCACGAATCAGTTCGCCTATACACTTGCGTATAAGCGCGATGATATGGTTGAGTACTTTAAGGAACTTGTATTACTTCGTAAAGATTGTAAGTTTTTGCATGAAAGTGATCCCAAAGTTATTAAAGACCGTGTAACTTACCATAAACTCGAAAATGGTGGGTTACATATTGAATACAATGAAGAGCACGATTTAGCGCCGTATGAACTGTTTAATGTTTTCATTAACGTCAGCGACAAACCACTTTTCGTTAAACTTAAAACACCGCAAAAAGTAATTTTAAACCGTTTTGGGTATATTGGTGCACGCTCAAATGAAACGATTGAGCGGGCGATGATTCCGCCATATAGTGTAATTGTGCTTGGCAAACGTCAAGCGTAAAGAAGGAGGAGCAAACTATGGTGGCAGTATTTGTATTTGGAAAATTAGGAAAGGTTAAGGGCGATGCCCGCGAAATTTTCGTCCGTCGTGTCCCTAGCGATCTTGATCGCGATGATAACAAGGAAGAATTTGATACGTTTCTTGTTAAGTATTGGACACGTTCACCAAACAATGTTTTGTTTAAGTTAAGTGACGAAAAACCCGTCGCAATTAAAGGACGCTTAAGTGTTGAAAACGGGCAAATTTATATTATCGCCGAGCTTATTAATGATATTTAGTTATGTTTAAATACACACGTTGGGGTTTACGCGTTTTCTTTCCGCTCGTTTACGCTTATTTTGCGTGGATGCGCCGCTACGCCCGTCACCCAGAGCGTTACACTTTAGAAGTGCGCTACGCGAAAGTGCGCGAGTTTGTTTTTAAAATCGCCAAAATTTTACGGCTCGATGTAGAAGTTAGTAACAAACCAAAACTTGAACACGGCAAAACGTATTATTACGTCGCTAATCACACGTCACTTGTCGATGCGATTGTTACTGTAATGTTGTTTGATGAACCAGTGCGCTTTATCGTTAAAAACGAAGCACGCAAAATGCCCGTCGTCCGGCATTTAACGAAAATTCTTGAGTGCGTCTATTTAGAACGCGATAACTTAAAACAAGAAATTCGGGCGATGCAAACGACACGGAAGTCGCTTGCAAATAAAGAATCATCATGGATGGTTTTCCCAGAAGGCACACGGAACAAAGTGTATCAAAATGATGTTGCTGAATATAAAGCGGGGGCGTTTAAAGCACCGCTCCAGACGAATACACCAATCGTCCCGTTCGTACTTTGGGGAACGCAAGTTGTGTTACCATTACGGACACGAGCGAAACGCTTTCCGATATTCGCGGAGTTTTTAGAGCCAGTTATGCACTATAACGACGAAACAACAAACGACTTAGCAACCGCGATATACAGTGCGACAAACAAAACAATGAACGAGTTACGCACGAAATACCAAACTGTTGCAAAACTTAACAAATTTGGCCAAAAATTTATTAAATTACAATAAGGAAAAGAGGAACAATATTATGCGCATGTACGATTTAATTAGTAAAAAACGTGATGGTTTACTATTAAGCAAAGAAGAAATTAACTTTTTTGTTAAAGGAGTAACAGACGGTTCGATTCCTGATTATCAAACAAGTGCTCTTTTAATGGCAATTGTTTTAAAAGGGATGACAAAAGAAGAAACAAGCAATTTAACATATGCGATGATGAAAAGTGGTGATGTCATCGATTTAAGTAAAATTGCGGGCATTAAAGTTGATAAACATTCAACCGGTGGAGTTGGCGATAAGACAAGTTTAGTACTTGGTCCGCTTGTGGCAAGCTTTGGTGTAAAAGTTGCGAAGATGAGTGGACGCGGTCTTGGTCATACGGGCGGTACACTTGATAAACTTGAAGCAATACCTGGATTTAAAATTGAAATAAGTGAAAAAGACTTTATTAAACAAGTTAATGATATCGGCTGCGCAATTATTGGCCAAACAGGTGAATTAGTACCGGCCGACAAAAAACTTTATGCGCTTCGTGACGTTACGGCAACGGTCGAAGCTATTCCGCTTATTGCTAGTTCAATTATGTCCAAAAAACTTGCTTCTGGTAGCGATACAATTTTGCTTGATGTGAAGTTTGGGAGCGGCGCCTTTATGAAAACACAAGCGTCCGCGCACGAACTAGCGACAGCAATGGTCGAAATCGGTAATAGTTTAGGCCGCGATACACGCGCGATTTTAACCGACATGGATCAACCCCTTGGCTTAGCCGTTGGGAACTCACTTGAAGTAATTGAAGCAATTAATACACTTAAAGGCCACGGACCCGTTGATTTTACTGAGCTCTGCTTAGAAGCAAGTGTCATTATGCTTGAACAAGCCGGTGTGTTTCATGAACGCGAAAGCGCGCTAAGAGCGTTAAAAGAAAAAATTGCAAGCGGCGAAGCGTTTAATAAATTTGTCGAAATGGTCGCTGCGCAAGGCGGTGACGTTAATTATATTCACGACCCATCCTTATTTGCCGTAAGTAAACATATTCATGAAGTACGCGCCAAAGAAGCAGGCTACGTTGAACATATCGATAGTCTTGCAATTGGCATCGGCAGCACGAAACTTGGCGGTGGCCGGGAAACGTATGATGACGTAATTGATATGGCCGCGGGCATCGTCCTTAATAAAAAAGTAGGAGATAAAGTCGCGGTTGGTGATTTACTATGCTTCGTGCACACAAACAAAGCAGCAAGCGTCAGCGCACCAATTTTGCGTGATGTGCAAAATGCTTTTAAAATAAGCGCGACGCACATTGACACCCCACCAATCGTGCATGATTACATAAAATAGATGAAAATTGTCGCGCAAATTGTACAAGATGCAAAAGTCGTTGTTAATGAAGAAATTGTAAGTACGTTAAATTACGGCTTACTTTTACTCGTCTCATTTACAACAACTGACACAAAGCAAGACGTTATTGAACTCGTTGACAAGGTCGTTAAAATGCGTATTTTTCCTGATGAAGACGGTAAAACAAACTTAACAATTAGTGACGCGGGCGGGGCAATTTTAAGCATTTCGCAATTTACGCTTTACGGTGCTTTTAAAGGTCGTCGTCCTTCGTTTACCGACGTAATGCCAGGTAGTCAAAGTAAACAACTTTATGATTTATTTAACAAGCTATTACGACAAGAAATAACTGTCAAAGAAGGTGTGTTTGGTGCGCATATGGATGTATCTTTTACAAACATTGGGCCCGTAACATATATACTAGAAAGCGCCAATGGATAAAAGTAAAATTAAAGTAATGGTCGGCCTTAGTGGCGGCGTTGATAGCGCGGTCGCGCTTTACTTACTCCAAAAAGAAGGCTATGACGTAAGTGCTGGCTTTATGCGTAATTGGGACGCACTTGCGAATAACGATCTTTTAGGCAACCCGACACTTAGTGATCCAAGTTGTCCCCAGGAAGTTGATTATGAAGACGCACAAAAAATTGCAGACGCGCTTGGTGTTAAACTTTACCGCGTTGATTTTGTTAAACAATATTGGGACAACGTTTTTTCATATTTTTTAGATGAATACAAAAAGGGCCGCACCCCCAACCCCGATATTTTCTGCAATAAATACATTAAGTTTGATGCGTTTTTAAAGTGGGCCACTGACCTTGGTTTTGATTTTATTGCAACTGGCCACTACGCGCGGCGCGTTGAACAGGATAACTATGTAACGCTTGGTGAAAGCAAAGATACGAGTAAAGACCAAACGTACTTTTTATCGCAACTTACAAGCGCACAGTTAGCAAAAACACTATTTCCTTTAGGGGAGCTTACGAAAGATGAAGTACGGAGCATTGCGGAAAAATTAGCGTTAGCAGTTGCGAATAAAGATGACAGCACAGGTATTTGTTTTATTGGTGAACGTCATTTCCGTGACTTCTTACAAAACTATATTCCCGCGCAACCTGGACAAATTGTTGATATTACGACAAATGAAGTAATTGGGCGTCATCTTGGTGTGTATTATTACACAATTGGCCAACGGCGCGGTCTTGGCATTGGTGGCTTAAAAGGAAAAAGTGATAATCCCCGTTGGTACGTCGCGAAAAAAGATGTTGTTACAAATACGCTTTACGTCGCTAGTGACGAGGCAAGCATATATTTACAAAGCACAAGTATTACATTTAGTGAGCTTAACTTTACTGGACCCGCGCTTGAAAGTGGGAGTGAAGTTGAAGTACGCTTCCGTTATCGCCAAAAGAAAGTTAAGGCAACGTTTTATCAAACAAATAAAAATAGTGGGAAACTTACGTTCCCAGTCCCGTATTTAAGTGTTACACCCGGACAAGCTGTCGTGTTTTACGCTGATAAAATTTGCCGTGGTGGTGCAATTATTGATGACGTATATTATTATGACGAAAAACGTGCTTAAGCACGATATTTTTTATATTCACTTTTGTTTAGTTGATGGGTGACGTACGAGCAGTACGTCATTATTTTTGCCTTTTTTTCGTCGGCAATCGTAATTAACGTTTGGAAAAGCAAAAACCCGAGTCCTTGCCCTTCATACGGGGGAAATACTTTTGTGCCTTCGGCAACGATGATGTTGTTGCGGTTTAAATAATATTTTAAATACGCCTTGCTGTTTGCAAGATCAGCGCCAATAAATAAATAATTTTCCGTAATTGTAACTTTGTTTTCCATGGCCTTATTATAACGCAAAAGCTATAAAACATTACGCTTTTTACACGTACATACACGTAAAATAAACAAGAACACGTGAAAATATGATACGCTTTTATTATGAAAAATATTTATACGAATATGTGTATGGTTTATGATGGGGATAAGATCCTTGTACAAAACCGGCTTAAAAGTGATTGGCCCGGACTTACGTTTCCCGGGGGACACGTTGAGGAAGGCGAAACGTTTGTCGAAAGCGTAATCCGTGAAGTGCGCGAAGAAACAGGGCTCTTAATTCGCGAACCAGAGTACGTTGGCGAAATCGTCTGGCCTAATCCAAGCAAAGGTTATAACGAAATTGCTTTGCTTTATAAAACTAATAAATATAGCGGCACCCTTAAACAGTCAGACGAAGGTCCAGTCTTTTTTATAAATAAAAACGAGGTCGGTAATTATCCGCCCTCGTATGATTTTGCAAAAGTGCTCGCGATACTTTTACCTAACTTGTCGGAATAATTAAGTTTAGCTCTGCTAATAAAGCTTCGTAAATATCGATAAATTTACCACTCTCACCAATTTTTTGGAAAAACATTTGATAGTTTGTAATATTACCAAAATCAATAATCCGTAAAATATATGAGTTTTTGCGTGTGAATAAACCAAGCACATCAATTAATTCCGGTTTAAAGACGGCGGCGAGTAAGCTTTGGTCGTTAAAGGCGGCGCTATCACGAATTGCCACGAGTGGTGAAAAGACGTTGTGGGCGGCGCTTGCGAATAAAAAGAGTGTCAAGAAGAAGTAGACTAGACTTAAGAAGAAACTTGGAATCCGCATTTTTAATTTTTTAACGCGTTTTGGGATTGCAAGATTAATAAGTGGGAACGTTGCTAAACTCACAATTGTCGCAACGATCATTACCGGTAAAATACCGACCATTACTACTAAGTTTTGTAATACACGCATCGCAAACTCTTGACTGTCGGCAGTGCTTTGGCCACCAAGACGGGCAATAATATCAAGTGTTTGATATAGTGTTTCCGTTTGATAGTCCGTACCGTTAACAGTAACTTCAATTCCAAAGCCAAGGTTGCCAATAAGCGGGGCAAGTTGCGCACTAAAAATAACTAAGGCTGCGAAAAGGCCCGTAAAAACAATTAATTTCCACGTCATGTTCCAAAACTTTTTGAGGAAACCACGAAGAATTGCCGTAAGTAATGCGCCGGCAATCAGCACATCGAAAAGCCACGTTAAACTACTAATTAGTTCAAGCACCATCCCGAAAATATCCATGCCACCTAAAAGTGAATCAAAGTCAATGTCAATCAGGAAGCGAAATAAAATGTTCATAATAAATACCTCACGCCTTAATTATAGCGATATTTTTAAAAAATGTTATAACAAAATGCCTATGTAAGCGGTTATGTTTATTTAATAAATAAAAAAAGGGCGAATTTTCGCCCTTCGTTTGTGTTAGTTCTTAGTTATTTTTTAATGTTAAAAAATGCACTTAGTCCTGGATAAACAGCCTTATCATCTAAATAATCTTCAATCCGGATTAATTGATTGTACTTCGCAATGCGGTCAGTTCTGCTCATTGAACCAGTTTTAATTTGTCCAGCATTTAGTGCGACCGCTAAATCGGCAATTGTTGTATCTTCACTTTCACCACTGCGGTGACTTACGACACAAGTGTAACCAGCGCGTTCGGCCATTTGCATTGCTTCAAGCGTTTCGGTAAGTGTCCCAATTTGATTAAGTTTAATTAAAATCGAGTTCGCAACACCTTTTTCAATACCTTCTTTTAAGATGCTTGGGTTTGTAACGAATAAGTCATCCCCGACAATTTGCACTGTTTTGCCTAAACGATCGGTCAGTTTTTTCCATCCGTCCCAGTCGCCTTCGGCTAAACCGTCTTCAATTGAAATAATTGGGTACTTTGCACAAAGCTCTGCGTACCATTCAACCATTTCGTTACTTGTTTTCACATCACCACCTGATTTAACTAGTGTGTATTTTTTTGTTTTGGCGTCATAAAACTCACTTGCTGCGACGTCAAGAGCGATATAAAAATCTTTACCAGGCACGTAGCCGGCTTTTTTAATTGCTTCAATAATAACTTTAATTGGCTCTTCGTTACTACTTAAGTTTGGTGCAAAACCACCTTCGTCACCAACTGCGGTAATATGTTTTCCTGCTTTTAAGACGTCACGTAAGTTATGGAACACTTCCGCACCCCACCGTAATGCTTCACTTAAGTTTGGCGCACCAACGGGCATAATCATATATTCTTGGAAGTCAACGCTGCTATCAGCGTGGCTACCACCGTTAATGACGTTCATCATTGGAACCGGTAATGTTTTGGCGTTTGTGCCACCAATGTAGTTAAATAACGGCATACCGTAAAAGTCGGCAGCGGCGTGCGCGACTGCTAAACTTACACCGAGTAAGGCGTTAGCACCTAAATTTTTCTTAAACGCTGTTCCGTCAAGCGCAAGTAGAAGTTTATCAATTCCCACTTGATCATCAACTTCATAGCCGATCACTTCCGGGGCGATAATTTCATTAACGTTATCAACTGCTTTTAAAACACCTTTACCTAAGTAACGTGCTTTGTCACCATCGCGCAGTTCTAACGCTTCGCGTTCACCAGTACTTGCGCCGCTTGGAACGATTGCCCGTCCAAACGCACCAGATTCGGTCACGACTTCAACTTCAATTGTCGGGTTGCCACGTGAATCAATCACTTCACGGGCGTATACACTTGTAATAATTGGCATTAAATATCCTCCTTAATTTGCATTAGCCGTATATATTATAGTACTAAATGTGTTTTAATTGAAGCGTTAAACTAAAAAAACTGTAATAATCGGTAAAAAATTCGCTATTTGTTTAAACACACAAAACAATTTAATTACGTTATACTTATAACGTATGGAAAAAGTTAAAGTTACAAAAAAAGTAGTAGCAGCAATTATTGTATTTGACGGAAAGATTTTTGCCGCCCAACGCAGTGAAAGTGATATGCGTTATTTAAAGTACGAGTTCCCAGGTGGCAAAGTTGAACATGGGGAAAGTAATGAAGAAGC
>CAZWRR010000017.1:0-14881 GCA_964635805.1 uncultured Staphylococcaceae bacterium | reverse complement strand
ACTGTTGACAAAATAATATTATGTGGAACCTATAAGATTAAATTAAAGAATAAATATATTCATAATCGTTTGCTTTTGGCGTAGATAAAATTTAAAAAAGTAAAATCTCGTAAGATGTAGTAAGATGTGGTAAAAAACAAGGTTTGAAAAAACGCTATTTTAAGCTAGATTAAGCGAGAATAAGATGTGGTAAGATGAACGGCGATAAACTGGCAGGGGGCACCATATCACGATGAATTAGCTTCCAACAATAGAAGTGATGAAGTCATGCTCATAATGTGAGCATTTTTAATTACTAATCAAATTGGTATTGTTCCGATAGTGGAACAATGCAGTGATTGGTAAACGCAGAGAATTATCGACTTTCAAAAAGGCTTTGCTATTAATGCACCACATATATTGTCACGCTTGGCGTAGTAAAAACGGCTATAATATTCTCGCAAAAATGCGAATATTTGCACACCTTTTTAAAGAGGAGTATAATTATTTTAAAGAGAGGTATGTGCTAATGCGCGTTATTGTTGTTGGTTGCGGCAGACTTGGGGCAAGTGTTGCCACAACACTAGCGAAACAAGGAAATGATGTTGTTATTGTTGATAAAGACAAAACCGCCTTTCGCAAACTTGACGAAAACTTCCCTGGACAAATGCGCAAAGGGGATGCGACTGATGACGAATTTTTGCGTGATGTTTGTGATATTAATAATGTGCAAAAAATTATCATTGTCACGGATAACGATAACGTTAATTTGTACGTTAGTCATTTAGCGTTTTTTATTTTTAAAACACCACATATTTTTGTTCGTTTAAATGACGTTGATAAAGGCAAACTTTTAAAGGATACGAATATTACACCGCTCTATCCGTTTGAGCTTTCACTAAACGCATTGCTTGGGGGAAAGTAAGATGAAAATTGTAATTGTTAACGGAACCGGTGACGCTGATTATATTATTGATTATTTTAAAACACTCCGGCATAAGTTAATTATTATTAATAAAGATAAAGAACACGCCGAATATATTTCTTTGAAATATAAAATACCGGTAATTCATGGTGACGCGACGAAGTACTTTTTACTGGAAGAAGCAAAAATTAATAACGCTGATTTACTTATAACACTAGCGAAAGAAGACACCGAAAATTATATTGTCGCAATGTTTGCGCAAAAGTGTTTTGGCGTGAAAAAAGTTATTAGCTTAGTGCAAAACCCGAAAAAAGTTACACTTTTTAAAGAGCTTGGCATTGATAGCGTTATTTCTTCGATTTATTTGCTGCGCGAAAGCATTAAAGAAGAGTCGTCAATTGAAAGCGTTATTTCAACGTTAACGATAAAACACGACAAAGTAATTTTGCTTGATTTAATTGTTACGGAACAAATGGAAATTAGTAATAAAAAAATTAAGGATGCAAACTTACCCGCAAACATTAATATCGGGGCGATACTGCGTGGTGAGGAAGTGATTATTCCGTATGGGGATACGCTGCTTTTACCCCATGATCATCTTTACATTTTAACAGAAGCGCATATTGAACACGAAATACTTCAAATGTTAACAACAAAGAGACATGGATAAAAGTAAAACAAGTAGTGGTTACCGCTTAATTTTTGGGTATTTAGGTTATTTCCTCGTTTTTATTGCTCTTATTATTTTATTGCCACTCATTTTATTACCGTTTTACCCTACAGAAACGACATATATTTATTATTTCTTAATACCCTCAGCACTCGCGTTAGTCGTTGGTATCTTACTAAGCTTGCTTAACTATAAACGGAAGCTAGTAAATTTAAAGAAAAACGAAGATTTGTTATTAGTGTTACTTATTTGGCTTGCGGCGATTTTATTTTCGGCATTACCGTTTACGTTAAGCGGAAAGCTCACGTATTCGCAAAGTGTCTTTGAAATTACTTCGGGCTATACGACAACAGGGATGACTCTTATGGACGTTGAAACACTCCCGCATGTCTTTTTGTTTTACCGCAGTTTAACTCATTACATTGGTGGGGTCGGGCTTGTGCTTGTTTTAACTTCGGCAATAACAGACAAATTAGGGATTAAACTGTTTGCTGCGGAAGGTCACGACGACCGGCTCTTACCGAATTTACGCAAAACAGCACTTTTTATTTTTGCGATTTACACGCTTTATATCGCTCTTGGCACTTTACTTTATACGCTTTTTGGCATGCCGCTTTTTGACGCGTTAAATCACGCGATCAGTGCGGTTTCAACCGGCGGTTTTTCGACCCGGGCCGCAAGTATCGCCGCGTACAATAGCCGACCGATTGAAATAATTACGATTGTCTTAATGGTACTAGGGGCGACGAACTTTATGCTCCATTTTTACTTATTTAAACGCCAATTTAAGAAAATCATTAAACACTTTGAAACAATCTTTTTTCTTATATACTCAGTCGTGTTTGTAACGCTGCTAACTTTAACACTTAATGTAAGTTACGGTGGTGGGTCGTTCCGCGTCACATCGTTCTTATTTTTTTCAACGATGTCGTCCACGGGACTTTTAAATGGCGCGTTTGATTTCACGGCTTATAGCAGTGCCTTTATCTTTTTATTAATTATCGTCATGCTTATTGGCGGCGGTATTCGTTCGACCGCAGGTGGGATTAAGTTTTACCGCGTTAGTTTACTCCTTAAAAGTTTACAGTGGAATGTTGATACAAAATTACGTTCGCGTAACGTTGTAAAAATTAACTATATTTATAATCTTGGCACGAAACAAAAAATAACCGCAAAAGATATTGTTGATAACAATAGTTTTGTTATGCTTTATCTCTTACTCATACTTTGTGGGACATTTGTTTTTGCGTTATTTGGTTACGACTTAACTGCTGCGCTTTTTGAAGTAAGCAGTCTTATTGGGAATATGGGGCTTACAAGCGGCATCATGAGTGTGCATAGCGCCCAGTTACTTATTTGGACGGGTTCGCTACTTATGCTTTTGGGGCGTTTAGAAATATACGCGGTTATTAATGCGGTTTTAAGCATAAGAAAAGATTAAATACTAAATCACTATCATCTTTATTTTTTTGTTAGTGTTATGAAGCAATACTATGAATTGTTCCAGCATCTAAATGCGCTTTTTAAAATTAGTGAATATCCGTTTGATATACTATAAAAGATTTTAGTAAAAGTTAGTCAAGGGAGTGGAAATTTATGGACATTAAATTTGGCTTAGATACGTTTGGTGACTTAGCGGTTGATGACGCTAGTGGCAAAGTCTTAACTTACGAACAATCGTTACGTAACATCGTGCAAGAAGGAATACTTGCCGAACAAGTTGGCGTTGACGTCTTTGCGCTTGGCGAACATCATCGTTATGAATTTTCTGTTTCTGCACCAGACACGATGCTTGCCGCTTTAGCGACAGTAACAAACAAAATTACGTTAGGCACAGCGGTTACTGTTTTAAGCTCCGAAGACCCAATTCGGCTTTATCAACGCTTTGCCACGCTTAATGCGCTTGCGAATGGACGCGCGGAAATAATGTTAGGGCGCGGTTCCTTTACCGAATCGTTTCCGCTTTTTGGTTATGACTTACGTGACTACAACGAACTTTTTGAAGAAAAAATCGCGCTTTTTAGTAAATTAGTAAAAGGCGGACCCATCACGCATAAAGGCCGCTTTACGCCAACACTTAATAACGTTGAAGTTTATCCAAAAGCGGATGAACATCCACTCAAAGTTCATGTTGGTGTTGGTGGGTCACCTGATTCGGTTGTCCGTGCCGCGCGCTACGGCTATCCGCTTATGCTTGCAATTATTGGGGGAAGACCAACACGCTTTAAGCCGTATATGACGCTTTACGAAAAAACAGCGGAAAGCTTTGGTAATCCGCCGCACAAAGTCGGCATGCATTCAATTGGGATTATTGCCGAAACTGATGAAGAAGCACTTAAAACGGCGCGCGAACATTTAGTGCCGCAAATGGATAAAATTGGCCGTGAACGCGGATGGCGCCCGATGAGTGAAGCACAATTTCAAAATGAAATAACGACCGGTTCTTGGTATATTGGAAGTCCCGAAACAGTCGCAAAGCGTATTGCGCAGACAATTAAAGATATGAGTGTTAACCGTTTTGATTTAGTGTACGGCTTTGGCGCGCAACGCCAAAGTGATCGTTTTAACACAATTAAACTTTATGGGACAAAAGTTATCCCACGAGTCAAAGAACTTTTAAAGGAAAATAATGATGCAGCGTAAAGACCAAGTTATCGGTATTATTGGCGCTGGTAAACTTGGCGTAACGCTTGGTAATCTTGCGCTTAATGCAGGATACATAGTGTATATTTCTAGTTCAAAGCCAGTTGCAGACATTAAGTTAACAGTTGAAACGCTTGTCCCGGGCGCAACTGCGTCAACAAACAGCGAGATTGCTAGTGTTGCCGATATCGTTATTTTGGCATTACCATTAAGCAAATATGTAGAACTAGAACCGGCGATGTTTGCAAACAAAATTATGATTGATGCCATGAACTACTGGTGGGAAGTAGATGGGGTTACTAACATTTATTCAGATGCCAAAGAGTCGTCAAGCGAAAAAGTTGCGCGCTACTTTGCCGATAGCAAAGTAATTAAAGCGTTTAACCATATTAGTTATCATAACTTAGCAGACTACGCGAACCAACAAACTAGTGAAAACCAAATCGCTGTGCTTTTCGCCACTGATGAAGCAGAAACCATAAAGATTATTGAACAAATTATTCGTGACTTTGGTTTTACACCACAATATATTGGTCCACTTCGTAATGGCCGCATTTTAGAAACAGGCGAACCGCTTTTTGGCGCAAGTATGAGTCGCGCGGAAATAGAGCCGCTTGTCGAAGCTTCTTTACGAAAATACGAATAATTTATTTTTTTGTTTTTCTTACTTTAAGCAAAAATATTGCTCACCTTTTTTCGCTTTAAAAAAATCCTCAAGCAAACAACCTAACTATGCAACAACTCTTTGTTATGCTAAAGATGGACCACTAGGAGGGAAATAACGATGAAGAAGAAGCATATTATTTTACTTAGTAGTATCGGTTTAACACTAGTTCTAACCGCGGCAATTGTAACAGCAGTGTTACTGCCCCGCGCTAATGACGTTAATCATAGTTCGAGCTCAGTAACGAGCGAAACAACAAGTGAAGTAACGAGTGAAGACACGACGTCATCAACAAGCGTCGCTGCGCTTTTTACGATTACATGGAAAAATTATGACGGCACTGTTTTAAAAATAGATGAAGATGTTCCCCAAGGGACGTTACCTGTCTACACAGGTGTCGCCCCGACAAAACCTAGTAGTGCCCAGTTTAGTTACACGTTTGACACTTGGTCACCAACAGTTGTTTTAGCAACTAGTAACACAACATACATTGCAACGTTTAATGAAGAAGTTAATCGCTATGCAGTTGTGTGGGAAGATTATGACGGCACGCTGCTAAAAGCGCATACAGTTGCGTACGGTACGCTCCCTCTGTACGACGGGGAACTACCGAAGCGCGCAAAGAGTGCCGATTTTACATACACATTCGCAGCGTGGTCACCAGAAGTTGTTCGGGTGACGGGGGATGCAACTTACAAAGCAACGTACACGGAAACGCGTAATAAATACACAGTAACGTGGTTAAATGATGATGGTAGTGAACTATACACTGATGACGACGTAGAGTACGGCACATTGCCAACGTATGACGGTGTTGACCCGACAAAAGAAGGGGACGCGCAAAGCTATTACACGTTTAGCGGTTGGTCGCCTACAGTAGGCGTGGTCACAGGTGACATAACGTACACCGCAACGTTTACACCAAAGTTTCGCAGTTTTAACATTAATTTAAATTTAAATGGCGGCGTGTTTAGTGAGCCCGAAACGCCTGACACATTAACTGTTGAATACGGGGCAGCGTATACACTCCCGCTTGTTACTTCACAAACAAACACCCCGTTTGGTGGCTGGTATTATAATGAGGAAATGGTCGCAGATGAGTTTGGTGTCCCGCTAAGTACTTTCATGTTTACGGAAGATATTACACTTGTTGCAGCGTTTTATCACCCGATTTATACGCGAAGCGACCTCGTTAACATTAGTCAAAACTTAACGGGCACGTATCGGCTTATGAACGATCTTGATTTAAGTGACGAAGAATGGGTGCCGCTTGAGGGGTTTGCGGGCGAGTTTAACGGCCAAAACTACACAATAAGCGGAATGAGTATTACAACATACCAGGAAAGCGTTGGACTTTTTGGTGAAGTAAATGAAGCAACGATTTCCCACTTAACTGTAAGTGATAGTTATATTGCGTTTGAAACACTTTCCGAACCAGGTAACTTATATATTGGTGGAGTTGTTGGTAGTGCGTTATCATCTAAAAATCTTACACTTAGTCACATCAAACATGAAAACGCTACAATTGACGTTACGTATCGCAGTTGGGGGACGTTTGCGCTTGGTGGCTTGCTTGGCAATTATGTAACCCAAAGTGCCGCTACGTTAAATATTAGTGAAAGTAGTAATAGTTCACGAATCGAAGGGCTTGATTACGATAACACCGGTGGCTTAGTTGGTCGCCTATCCACGAATAACGCAACTATTACAATTTCTAATAGTTTTAATAGCGGTGACATGACTATTAACTTATATTCAGGTGGGCTTATTGGTGATGTTTATGATAAAAGTTCAACAATTACACTTAATAATACGTATAACACGGGCACAATTAATGGCTATGCGATCGTTGGTGGCTTAATTGGGCAAATGCTAACGCAAGAATATAGTAATGTGACAATTAATAATAGTTACAATGAAAAAGATATTATTACTCCAGCCACAAACATTGGCGGGTTAATTGGTTTATATAACGCTGCAGAATTTGCGGAATTAAATATTAACAGAAGTTATAACAAAGGAAACATCAGCGGCGAAGAAAAAATTGGTGGTTTAATTGGCACAACGGGGCGATCGGGCCAAAGCCAGTTTTTCCCGGAAGTGCATATTAGTGATAGTTATAACTTAGGTGATATAAGCGGCACACGGGGTACGCTCGGCGGGCTCGTTGGCCAAGGTAATAATTATATGACAATTACAAACAGTTATAACAAAGGTGCAATAAGTGCGGAGCGTGAATACGCAGCAGGGTTAGTTGGGTGGACGCAGCACGGCGGCCTAATTACAAATTCCATTAACTTTGGTGACGTAACTTCAACAACAGTAGCAGGTAGCATTATTGGCCGCAATCATGAAAACGCAGTAATTATTACGAATAGTTTCTTTACAAACGCCGTTTACAACAATAATGGTCAACCGTTTGTCGGCGCGACGCCGGGCGGGACTTATATTGATATAACGACACTTGACGCAACTTTCTTTAGCGCTACGCTCTTGTTTGATGAAGTGGTGTGGGATTTAAGTGCTGTCGACCCAAGCAACGCACTTTATCCAAGCTTAAAATAAATATAACTTACGAATTACGCTAATTACCTTAAATACTATTGTGCATTTAGTTTTTTAACATATAATAAAAGTAGGTAACAACAAAGAAAAAATCAACAGATGAAAATTGGCTTAGTACTCGGGGGCGGCGGTGCGCGCGGCGCGTATCAACTAGGTGTCTTAAAGGCACTTATGGAATTTAATTTGCACGAACAAATTAGTAGTGTTTCCGGTACATCAGTAGGAGCGATGAACGCTTTGCTTTTAATGAGCAATATGACATATGACGAGATGAACGCACTTTGGCATAAAATTGATAATGAAAAACTATATGTTGATGGGCTCGGGCGTTATAAACACGATCTTAAAGGAATCTTTTCGATTAATGAAGTGTATGATGTCCTTGTTGAAAATAGAAGTATTGCTGAAGTACAAAATAGCCGCATCCAAGGGTATGCGACGATCGTAAACGTGCCCGATGACAAAGTAATAAGTCAAATTAATGTCCGGAAAATGAAACGCGAAGTCGTCGATTTAAATAAAGCTGAAGACCCATATAAAATTGGGCTTGCAAGCGCCTCAATTCCGCTCTTGTTTGGGCCCACGGTTATTAATGGCGCGTATTACATTGATGGCGGTGTAAAAGATAACTTGCCGATTAAGACGCTGATTGATGACGGGTGTGATTTGCTTATTACCGTTTCGCTTTTTGCCACAACGAAAATTCGCCGTTACCGCGGTAAAGTCGCGCTCATTGATATTACGCCAAAGTTTCCGCTTGGTTTTTTACCCGTCGCGATGCTTGACTTTTCGCATAAAGCGATTGAAAAGAAAACCGAACTTGGTTATCACAATACGCGGGAAATGCTCGCTTACTTAAAAGAAAAAGGGTATGACGAGTTAATGCATCTGCAATCCCAAAAACGTTATTTTGTTAATCTTAAAAAAGTTGAACGTTACAATAAGCGCCAAGCGCGTAAGCAAAAACGGCAAGCAAAGCGGCTAAAATAAGCTTAAACATATAAATTTACTTAAAAAAGCAGCATTTTATCATTACTAAACGTCTTTATTTGCAATATAGTGCACAATCAAGTAATATCTATATGTAAACTATGTTTACAATAAAACTTCAACGAAATGGAGTGGGTTCGCCCACTCTTTCTTTAAAACGGAGGCATATGGATATTACAAAAATTACGAAACTACTTGAGCCAGTCATTCGTGAACTTGGTTTTTCTTTAGCAAGCACGAAGTATTACGCACGCGGCAAAGAGCATTACTTAGAAGTTGTGATCGATAACTTCTTAACACCGATCTCGCTTGATGACATCGTTCTTGTAAGCGAAACAATTAGTCCGCTGCTTGATGACGTTGCCGAATTAAGCAGTACATACATTTTAGATGTAACTAGTAGCGGTGCGGAAAAAGAAATACCAAAAGAACACTACACAAAGTACATTAACGCCTACGTAACTGTAACAACAAACGTCGTCGTTAAAACTACGACAAAACATACCGGCACACTCGTCGAAGTAAATAACACAAACGTCATCGTGCGCGTAAACCAAAAAGGTAAGTTTACGAACATTACAATTAACAATGACGATATCAATAAAATTAACTTAGCAATTAAATTTTAAAAGGAACAAGAAGATGAAAAAGTTAACAAAAGCACAAGAACGCAAACTCCAAGAACGATTCGCCGCAATATTAGGCTTATTTAGTGAAGTTGCGGAAAAGCACAATTTAAAAGAAGAAGTTGTCCGTGAGAAATTTCTCCAAGCGGTACGTAACGTTTACGCCAAAGCGCAAAGTAAAGTAGGCCACGAAGACCTCCATGTCGACGCTGCGATTAATGAAGCAAAGTACGACATTGAAGCATCGTACTACAAAGAAGTCGTTGCAACAGATGATGACATCGTTGACGCTGCGCTCCAAATTACACTCGAAGAAGCACTTAAGCGCGATGAAGCGGCAAAAGTTGGAGAAAGCATCGTTTACGAAAAACTGCCACTCGCGCAGTTTCCGGTTAAACTTGCCAACAACGTTACAAGTAACTTCCGCCAATCACTCGTTGAACTTGAAAAAGAACAACTTTATAACTTATTTAAAGATAAGATTGGTGAATTAATTAAAGGCACAATTGAAAAAACCGAACGCACCACATACGTTAATTTGCTCGGCGCCACAAACGTCTTTTTTGATGAACGCGGTCGCCATGCCATCCCGGGCGAAGTATTTAGGAACGGTGAAGAAGTAAACTTCTACGTCAAAGACGTAGTCGCGGGTAAACGCGGTGCTAATATTATTATTTCGCGCAGTGAACCTGACTTTGTCCGCCGGCTCATGGAACGCGAAGTGCATGAAATTTACGACGGCACAATCGTCATTCACGACGTCGTGCGTGAGCGCGGTGAACGCGTGAAAGTTAGTGTCGAAAGTCTTGATCCTAACGTTGACCCTGTCGGTGCTTGTATCGGTCCAAACGCGACACGTATCCAAAAAATCACTGCGGAGTTAGGCCCAGACGGACGTAAAGAAAAAAT
This sequence comes from uncultured Staphylococcaceae bacterium, assembly GCA_964635805.1. Classification (GTDB taxonomy): domain Bacteria; phylum Bacillota_I; class Bacilli_A; order RFN20; family CAG-826; genus UBA1361. The sequence goes on along the minus strand of CAZWRR010000017.1, from coordinate 4,910 downwards.
CGATATTATTCCGTTTGAAAAAAATATTGAACTTTATATTATCGAAGCATTCCGCCCCGCCGTCCCGCTTGGCATCAGTGCGAATCACGAAGAAAAAACGGCAATTGTCGTATTTGAAGACGACGAAAAAGGGAAAGCGTACGGCCACAAAGGCGCAAATATCCGTCTTGCGGTGAAACTTACCGGCTATGAACTTACAATTATCGAACAAAGCGAAGCGCTTGAACAAAATCTGGAATACCGGACGAAAGACCATATTCAGTACGAAGCGCGCTTACTTGAACAAGAAAAAACACGCGAACGTATTCGCCAAGAAATTATGCAAAGTAGCCGTGAACAAGCTGAAGAAGTTGATAACACGGCATTATTACGCGCTGCTTTTGAAGAAGAAAAACCCGCGCCTGTTGCAGTAAAAGCGGAGTTTGTTGAAGAAGAAGTTGTCGCAGAACCAGAAGTAGTCGCACCAACTGACACGCCAGTTGTTGAAGCACCGCAAGCTGTAAAAGTTAAAACGACGATATCGCTTGCCGAACTTGAAGCTGAACTTGAAGAAGAAAAACCAGAAGCACAACAACGGCGTGCGTACCGTAAACCGAAAAAAGAAGAAGTTAAAGAACAAGAAGTAGTTATTCAAGGTCCACAAATGGATATTTATACCGAAGAAGAACTTGCGGAACTTGAAGCCGAAATGGCGGAAGAAGAATACGAAGACGAAATTGATTACGACGATTTCGATGAGTATTACGAATAACGAGGAACACAGATGAAAAAGCCGATACTACGCAAATGCATTATTACGAATGAGCGGCTTTTAAAGCATGAATTACTGCGTGTTGTCCGTACGAAAGAGGGGCAAGTGCACATTCATCTTGACGGGCGGCTTGATGGTCGCGGTGCGTATTTAAAGAAGGACCGCGCTGTTATTTTAAAAGCCCAAAAACTAAATGCGCTAAAACACGCCTTAGAGTGTGAAATAAATCCCGAAATATACGAGGAACTATTAACGCTTGTTAATGAGTAATGCGTTAAATAACTTTCTTCATTTAGCGCGGCGCAGTAAAAGTTTACGCTACGGTGCCCCGTTCTTAGACGCGGCGAATAGTCATAAAATTCATTTAATCCTTTTATTAAGTGATGCAAGCGCTAATACGAAGAAACTCGTCACGAATTACGGTACGTATTACAAAATTACTGTACTCGAAATAAACCCGCAAACAATTACTTCGTTTGCAAAACTTAGTAACGCTAAAGTCATTAGTGTCGTAAACTTGCATATCGCGCGCAAGTTAATAAATTTAAGGAAGGAAGGTGGTAATGATGAAAAATAGTAAACCACGCATAAGTAATGTAACAAGTGACAAACAAAAGCAAAAAGGAGCAACGTTTGTCAACAACACTTTAACATTTGATGCCCCACTTAAACTTAGTGAACTTGCTAAAGTTTTAAATGTAAACGCGACGAATATTATTAAAGTACTATTTGCCAAAGGGATGATGGTCACACTTAACCAAGTGCTTGATGTTGAGACAATTGGTGAATTATGTTTAGAATTAGGCATTGATTTTAATTATGAAGAAAATAAAGGGGGTGACGACGACTTTGATTTTGACGCAATCGTTGATGATCCCAAACACTTAAAAGACCGACCCCCAGTTGTAACCGTTATGGGTCACGTTGACCACGGGAAAACAACGCTTATCGACGCGATTCGTAAATCGGCAATTACAAGTAGCGAAGCTGGTTCAATTACGCAAGCAATCGGTGCGTATCAAAAAGAATATAAAGGTAAAAAGATTACGTTTATTGATACGCCGGGCCACGAAGCATTTACCGCAATGCGTAGCCGCGGGACCCGCGTTACTGACCTTGTTGTGCTTGTTGTCGCCGCGGATGACGGGGTGATGCCGCAAACAATTGAAGCAATTGATCACGCTCGCGCTGCGGACGTTCCGATGATTGTTGCCGTTAATAAAATTGATAAGTACGACGCAAATCCCGATAAAGTTAAAGGCGAACTACTTGCGCAAAACGTCATTGCCGAAGAATACGGCGGCGACGTCTTATTTCAAAACATCAGTGCCAAACAAGGTGAAGGCATTGACGACTTACTTGAAGCAATTATTACAACAAGCGAAATGCTTGAACTAAAGGCGAACCCAAGCCGTTACGCTTACGGCACGGTGTTAGAAGCAAAACTTGAACACGGGGAAGGACCAAAAGCGACGCTCCTTATTAAAAACGGCACACTCTTAAGTAGCGACTTTGTTGTTGCCGGTGCAGCTTATGGCAAGATTCGCCGGATGACAAACGAACATAGTAAAGTACTTAAAAAAGCACTCCCAGCAACGCCGGTTAGTATTATTGGCCTTGACGAAGTGCCCGAAGCAGGTGATTCTTTTATCGCCTTTGCCACCGAAAAAGAAGCAAAAGAACTCGCACTTAAACGTAAAGAAGCAAAAATTATTGAACGACGCGGTAGTAGTGAAGGGTTTAAACTTAGCGACATTAGTGAAAAAGTGCTTGAAGGGGAAACCGTGATCGTTAACGCGATTATTAAAGCTGATAACAGTGGCAGCGCTGAAGCCGTCCATTCAAGCTTAGAAAAAATTAATGTTGAAGGCGTGAAAATTAATATTATTCGCGCTAGTGCCGGCCAAATTACCGAAAGTGACGTCCTCCTTGCTGCGGCAAGTAACGCCGTAATTTACGGCTTTAACGTGCGACCTAATGCCCAGGTGCGTGACTTAGCCGATCGTAACAACGTTGAACTTCATTTGCACCGGATTATTTATGCACTAATTGAAGAAACCGAGAAAGCGATTAAAGGGTTACTAAAACCAGACATCGTTGAAAAAGTTACCGGTCAAGCCGAAGTACGCGCAATTTGGCACGTAAGCTTCCTTGGCACAATTGCCGGCTGTTACGTTACTAACGGTGTCGTTAAGCGCGACCAACACGCCCGGCTTATCCGTGATGGTGTTGTCGTCTATGAAGGCAAAATTAATACGATGAAACACGTGAAAAATGATGTGAAAGAATCACGCGCCGGTTTTGAATGCGGGATTACGCTTTTAAATTATAACGACGTAAAAAACGGTGACATTATTGAAGGCTTTGACTTCGTGGAGGTGCCCCGTGAGTAGTTATAGTCGCGAACGCAATGAGTCGCTCATGCTCCGTCATGTAAGTGATATTATTAGTAATCGGATTAATGACAGGTCACTAGGTTTCGTGACCGTAAGCGCTGTTAAAATAACGCGCGACTATAGTTATGCAACCGTGTACGTTAGTTTTATTGGTGACGGCGATGTTGCGCCGAAAGTTGCGATTTTAGATAACGCCAAAGGGTTAATTCGTCATGAACTAAGTCAACGAATGTCAATTCGCAAAATGCCGGAAATCCGGATAAAGTACGATGACACATACGAAAAAGCGCGTAAGCTTGATGAAATATTTAAGAAAATAAACGATAAATAAACGAAAGTCCCACGTAAGTGGGATTTTTAAAAGATTACTTTATTAAAGATGTAGTGCTCAATATTAGCGTCGATATACGGTTCACCAGTTTTCGTATAGCCAAGGTTTTCATAAAACGCTGATAAATAAGCTTGGCCACCAATTTGAAACGTAAGCGGACGGAGCCGCTCTTTGTAATTACGTTCAACTGCGTTAATCATGGCAGTAGCAATGCCCTGCCCACGATGCGCTTGTAAAACGGCAATGCGGCCAATTTTAAAGATCGTTGTTTCTTTGTAATAACGCACCCGCAGCGTTGCCACTGGTGTTTCTTCGTGATAGACAACATATGTTGTCCATTTGTTTTCTTCCGGGTCGTATTCGTCGTCGTAACTTATGCCTTGCTCTTTAATAAAAACGTTATAGCGAATATTAAAGGCATCATTAAATTGGGCGGGTGTTGTTACTTTGCGCATTACGTAATGAGGGAGTAATTGTTCTTCATACGCAAAATGCCATAAATATAACTGCGCATCGTTTGTAAGTGCTCTTTGGAAATTAACTTCGGCAGTGTCGTATGTTTTATAAATATTGTGTAAAAGCTGTTTAATATCTTCGCGCCGGGTTTTTTTGTCATTTGGGCACGCTGAAGGAAGAAGCGGGAGCGCTAAATCTTTTTGCACAGCGATAATATTTTTTTCGCTTGTTAAAATAAACGGACGAATAAACGTAATGTTCGTGCGGTCTAAATGCATTTTCGGTTGAAAAGTACTGAAACGGCCGCCACTAATAATGTTCATAAACAATGTTTCAAGCGCGTCATCAACATGATGAGCAAACGCAACTTTATTCGCCCCGAGTTTAATCGCAACGTCATTTACACCAGCTTTTTTCATTTTTGAACAAATCGAACACGGTAATTGTTTTAAGTTTTTTAGTTGTTGCTGGGCGTGCAGTATTTTCGCAACGTCACGCGCATCTTCAACATGAAGCGCGTAGCCTAGCGTCTTAAAGTACGTGTGATACGCTGCTAGATCAAGTGAACTAAAGCCTAAATCAAGCATAACGGGAATTATTGTAAAGTCTTTTTTCGAATAACTTTTATACGTTACTAAGCTTGAAAAAAGAACGATACTATCTTTACCGCCACTAATGCCGACAACAATTTTGTCACCGTCATTTACTAAATTAAAAAGCGTGTCTGCTTTTTTCATCGTTGCAAGTAAAGTTCGTAATGGCTTCATTTTGTTCCCTTTCGTTTTTATATTATAATATAAAGCGTGAATAATAAAGTAGTTAACGGTATATTTGTTATTAATAAACATGAAGGCGTAACTAGTCGCTACATTGATAACTTTGTGCAACGGAAATTTAACGTTAAAAAAGTTGGCCACCTCGGTACACTTGATCCGCTTGCCAGCGGTCTTTTAGTCGTCGCCGTAAACGAAGCAAC
>CAZWRR010000016.1:12426-15211 GCA_964635805.1 uncultured Staphylococcaceae bacterium | reverse complement strand
ATGTCCGTGATATGGGCGGGTTCGTAACAAGCGAAGGGTTACGTACGAAAAAGTATAAGTATATTCGTGGGAGCGCAAAGGGGAGTTTAACTGAAAGTGAAAAAAAACATTTTCACAATATCGGTGTGCGTGTCATTATTGACTTACGTTACAAAGAAGAAACAGAAAAAAATATTAGTCCGCTGCGCGATTATGAAGATATGGTGTATTATCATGTCGATATGATGGGCGAGTTTTATCAAATGCGCAGTGCGGGGTACGTCGACTTAAGTGAACTTTATGTTGATTTACTCAATGATTCGCAAGCAGAAATTAAGCAAGTCTTTGATATATTTTTAGATCATTTAGACGATAACATTTATTTTCACTGCACGGCCGGGAAAGATCGCACCGGTATTATTGCAATGTTGCTTTTTGAATTAGTCGGTCTTGATCGGGCGGAAATTGTCCGTAATTACGCTGAATCATATGAAAATAACAAAGAGCGTCCGGGTTACAAAAAATTACCTCCAGAATGGGTTAAATTAGTTTTAAGTGAACCAGAATACATGGAAAAAACATTAGCGTTCATTGATGAGAAGTACGGTGGTAGCCATGCGTATTTACGACTCATTGGTTTAAGTGAAGACGAACTAATTCGCTTAAAAGATAATTTTCTCCAGTAAGCCGCTATGTTTTTAGCCCGAAGTAACGTAAAATAAACAGTGAAGGAACAAATAACGATGAATAAATTTACTTTAAGTATTGATAAGGCAACAATTATTATTGTTGTTTTAATGGTTGTCTTTACTGCTGTTTATTTGTTGCTTAATTTAGGTAGCTTTAAACGAAGTGAGCAAGAAGACAGACCAAAAGAGCGTAAACTACGCGCGTTTTTTATGAAACTTTTCGGTATTAAACCAAAAATTGATTACGATGCACCGCTACCAGTAACGCCAGGAAAAAGTTATAATTACTCATTTACTGCGCGATTAACACTGGCGCCAGAAGCAAGTTTAGCGCGGTACAATGCGCTTAAAAACGAGATCTTAAGTTACGCTAACGTTACAAGTTCATTAACGTGGAAAGAAGAAACGTTTCTCTATGACGGAAAAATCGTTTTAAAACTACGGATTCACGGCCAAACGATGCGGCTTTATTTAAGTTTAAGTAGCGAAGATGTCGCAGATCATGATTTTGTCGTTGTTGATGTCAGCCATTTTAAGGAACATGAAAACACAAATATTTATTACCGAATCAAAAACGAGAAAACATTAGAAGAAGCGTTTACGCTCGTGCAATTATGTTTTCATAAACTTGACATCGTTCGTGGCTTTGATTTAGCGCTAAAAGATGACTATCGTTTACCACGGCAACCACGTAGTGAATTACTAGCGCTTGATTTAATTAAAGTTGTCGACGCACCAATAAACGTCGAAAGTGGTGATGATGATGGCGAAGAAGTTGAAGATTAATAACCGCGCGGTTGCACTAATGCTTAGCGGGGGCGGCGCTAAAGGCCGTTACCAATTAGGTGTCATTCGCGCACTTGAAGAAGCAAAACTTTTAAAACGTGTAAAAGCAGTCTCCGGTGTTTCAATTGGCGCGATTAATACACTTCTTGTAATTACGAAACAAAATAAAGCAGCCCGTGATCACTTTTGGTCACTTTTTACAAATGACAACATTTATAAAAAGGAGTTTCGCGATTTTAGTTTTGAAGAGTTCGGACTTTTTCGCACCGACCATATTTTTACGGAATTAAATAACTTAATTAGTAATGAAGATATCCATAAAAGTAAAGTAGATGGTTACGTTTTCGTTGCTAAACCACCGGAAACGGGATTGTTTCGTAATTTACGCTTTAAAAGCTTTACGGGCGAAGTAATACCATTAAACGAAGTCGAACGTCCGCTTGATTACATTAATGCAAGCACTGCAATTCCGCTTGTATTTCATAGCCGTCAAGTCGGTGAAGCACGTTATGTTGATGGCGGCGTTGTGAACAATTATCCAATTGAACCGCTTATTGAGCGCGGGCATAAGTTTATTATTACCGTGGCGCTTGATACAAAGTTTGATCCAACACCTTTTTTTAGTGATAATGTCATTATTAATTTGTCGCCGCAAATTGATTTAGGTCCGTTTCCGCAAGCTGCCCTTAATTTTGATCCGACAATTATGGCGCAATTTGAACTTTTGGGTTATAACAATACACAAGCAATGCTCCTTTATTTACGCGAACAAAAGCTTTTGCGTGGGCGGCGTTTTACAATTCGCAAACCAATATTATTAAACTTAAATGATGTACTTGGACCGGTTAGTTTAAACAGCGGTGAATAACGTCGTATTTTACTAATTTATGCTACAATTATTCATGTATGAATAAAAAGTTATTTAAGTATTTTAAAGAAGTACGCGGTAGTGCGTTTATTGCGATTGTTTTAATTATGATCGAAACCGCACTTGAAACTAGTGTTCCGTATATGAACGCGCAAATTGTTGATATTGGCATCGCTAATCGCGATACACGTTATATTTACTTGTGGGGCTCATTAATGATTTTAGCGGCTACGCTAGCTTTTTTCGTTGGTATTTTAAGCGTGAAATTTGTTGCAAAAACCGGTCAAGGTTTCGGGAGTGCCTTACGAAAAGCACAGTATGAAAAACTTCAAGACTTATCGGTAAAAGGACGAGAGAAATTTCCTGTTTCGTCATTAATCTCGCGACTAACTAACGATACATACACAATTCAAAATGCGATTATTATTGGTTACCGCGCGGTTTTTCGCGCTCCTTTTATGAT
>CAZWRR010000016.1:0-12326 GCA_964635805.1 uncultured Staphylococcaceae bacterium | reverse complement strand
TTAAAGTTTAAAAAGATTAATAATACGTATCGCCGTTATGCGACTAAAGCGTTCCGTACCGTCTCATTTAATACACCCGTTATGCAACTTGGACTTTATGCAGCCATTATTGCTTTGCTCTACGTTGGTGGCGATCTAATTAGTACGGGGGAGGCCAAAGTCGGGCAAATAACGGGGTTACTAACATTTACGCTGCAACTTTTAAACGCGCTTTTAATGCTCGCCCAGCTCTTAATTATGCTCTCACGTACAATTGCTTCTGGAGACCGTATTGTTGAGCTTTTAGATACGGAAAGTGAATTTAGCGCGCCACTCACAAGTACAAAAGTACCAACTGATAATACGTTGCATGTGCAAAATGTAAGTTTTGCGTATGAAGAAGGCGCCAAAAACGTTTTAAACAACATTAGTTTTACGCTTGAACCACAAAAGACACTGGGCATTATCGGGCAAACCGGAAGTGGGAAGTCAACGCTTGTCCACCTGCTCGCCCGGCTTTATGATTTAGAGCAAGGAAGCGTGAGACTTGGTGACGTAAATATTAAAGATTTAAGTAAGCATGATTTACTGCAAACAGTTAACGTTGTATTCCAAAGTAATATGCTCTTTAGCGGTTCGATTCTTGATAATTTGCATTGGGGCAATAATGCACCAAGCGAACCAGAACTTAGTAAAGCGCTTAGTGCAAGCTTAGCGGATGAAATTGTTGAAAAATTACCACACGGCTTAGCAAGCGAAGTCGGCCAGGCTGGGCAAAATTTAAGTGGCGGACAAAAACAACGCATTGCGCTTGCCCGCGCACTATTACGCAACCCGAAGATTTTAATTTTAGATGATAGTTTAAATGCAATCGATACAATTAATGAAAATAAAATACGGACGAACTTACGGAAGTATTACCCGGATTTAACACTTATTATTGTCAGTCAACGTATTAGTACGATTAAAGACGCTGAATCAATTATTGTGTTACATGAAGGACATGTTAATGGTCATGGTAATCATAATGAATTACTTGAAAACAACGCAATATACCGTGATATTTACGAAACACAACTACAAGGGGCAGCGTTATGAAAAAGCAACATAAACGCGCAACATTGCTGCGGCTCTTACGGTATTTACGAAAATATCCGCTTCAATTAACTTTAATCGTGACGCTTGTCGTAATTAGCGGCTTTGTTAATGTTTTTGGTATTTATTTAGTGCACGGTTTAATCGACAAATACATTGTAACGAACGACATTGCCGGTTTATTTACGCCGCTTTTATATATGGCATTTATGTTTTTAGCGGGCGGGTTAAGTGCGGCAGTTTACAATCCGCTTATGGTAAAAATTAGTCAGCGTTTAATTGGTGAGTTGCGCAACGAACTATTTTCACATATGGAATATTTACCAATTAGTTATTTTGATAAACGAACACGCGGTGAAATTATGAGTTACTTTACGAACGATATCGATACGTTAAACGAAGCACTTAACACTGGTTTTACGACAATCATCTTTAGTTTTGTAACAGCGAGCGGAACAATTGTTTTTCTCTTTTTAATTAATGTGTACTTAACGTTTATTGTTCTTTTCTTTATTGGTTTAATGTTCGTCTTTTTAGCATTTAACAGTCGGCGCGCCAAACGGTATTTTCGAGAATCACAAACAAACGTTGCCGCGTTAAATAGTTACATTGAAGAAATGATGATGGGGCTTAAAGTTAGTACAATGTATGAACACGAAGCTGCTGATTTAGTTGCGTTTAATAAACGTAACGATAACTTTGTCGCTGCTGCCACGAAAGCCCATGAAAATGCGCTACGTGTTACACCGATTATTGTGAGCTTATCGTATTTTAATTACGCCGTTAGCGCTGTAGCGGGTGCACTTTTTGCTCTTAACGGATGGATTGGTTTAGGTGCGCTTGCAAGTTACTTAATTTACGTGCGTCAAAGTAGTAATCCGTTTAACCAACTTACAAATCAGTTAAATGCAATTTATAACGGCCTAGCTGGCGCCGAGCGCATTTTTAGTTTTCTTGACGAACCAGTTGAGGTAGATGAAGGCAAAATTACATTAGTTAGCGCTGTTACGCTTGATGGACAAATTGTTGAAACGATGGAACCAACGCCGACACTCGCATGGAAAATACCAACACACGAAGGTTTTACATATAAAAAGTTTGTCGGAGATGTTGTTTTTGAAAACGTAAGTTTTGGCTATGAGCCAGGTGAATTAGTGCTTAAAGACGTTTCGCTCTACGCAAGTAAAGGTGAAAAAGTTGCGCTTGTTGGCAGTACTGGTGCGGGCAAAACAACAATCATTAACTTAATTACACGTTTTTATGAAATTAATAGCGGTGTAATCACGTATGATGGTATTGATATTACGCACATTAAAAAAGATGATTTACGCCGTAGTGTAAGTGTTGTTATTCAAGATACCCATCTTTTTAGTGGGACGATACTTGAAAATATTACGTACGCAGCGCCGGGGACAACGATCGTTGAAGCAACGCAGGCAGCGAAAATCGCTAATGCGCATTTCTTTATTACGCATTTGCCGGACGGTTACAATACCGTGCTTCATGATGACGGGGCAAATCTTTCTAGTGGACAACGGCAACTGCTCGCCTTAGCGCGCGCTGCGCTTGTGCAGCCACCGGTCTTAATTTTAGATGAAGCAACGAGCAATATCGATACGCGCAGTGAAAAACTTATTCAAAAAGCGATGGACGAATTAATGGAAGATAAGACTGTATTTGTAATCGCGCATCGCTTAAGTACCATTCCAAACAGTAAAGCGATTCTCGTACTTGAAAAAGGCGAAATTATTGAACGGGGCGACCATGATTTTTTAATTAATGAAAAACGTGTTTATTACGAGCTTTACACCGGCCAATTTGAATGGACGTAAACAACAAGTGCGATTTTACTTAAAAAGTAATATATAATAAACACGCAAGGAGGGCATGATGGAAAACTTACTAATTATCACGCTTTTTGGGGCAACTGGTGATTTGGCGTTACGTAAATTGTTACCAGCTTTAAGTAATTTAGTTGCCGATAACGAGTTTGCCAGCGACTTTAAAGTGCTCGCTGTGGGCCGACGCCCATTTTCACGCGAAGATTATTTTACTTATGTAAAAGAAAACAATGCATTCGCAGGTCGCTTAACACCGCTTGAACCCCACCTTGATTACGTTAATGTTGATATTAGTAATGAAGCGAGTTTTGCGACGCTTGCCGAAGTTATAACGAAAGCAAGCACCGGTTACAAACGTGTCAAGCAAATATTTTACTTCGCCGTAAGTCCTGATTTATTTGTACGAATTGCGGCCGGACTCAAGGCACATAACATTGCTAAACGCGCTAGTGAAGATGTTGTCCTCGCACTTGAAAAACCGTTTGGTCATAATTTTAATGACGCGTTACAAATCAATGATGAACTTACTGAGCATTTTGACGAGCAGCAAATTTATCGTGTCGATCATTATTTAGGCAAGGAAATGATTCAAAATTTACTCACATTACGGTTTGCAAACATTAAGTACGCAACGCTTTGGCACCGCGATTATATAAGTGAAATTAAAATTGTTGTAAGTGAGAAAGACGGTATTTTAAACCGTGGTCCGTATTATGATAATGTCGGTGTATTAAATGATATGGTGCAAAGTCACTTATTACAAATACTCGCGCTTTTAGCGATGGAAACACCGGAAAGTTTGCAAAGTGAAAGTGTAACTGCCGCGAAACTCGCAGTGCTTGAAAAGTTACGTGTTGATAACGAAAAGACGCTTCTTGGACAATATAAAAGTTATGTAAGTGAACGCGGTGTTGCTCCGCATTCACAAACACCAACGCTTGCCTTTTTGACATTTTTTGTCGATAGTGAGCGGTTTAAAGATGTACCGTTTTATATTTTCACCGGTAAAAAGCTTGCCGCTAAAGAAGCATATATTGAAATTATTTTTAAAAAGCCCGCGAGCCACGTTTTATTTGACGAAGATGTAAGTGCAAACACGCTTCGTGTGTATTTAGCGCCGGAAGCAAAAATCGTCCATACACTTAACGGTAAAAAGCCAGGGTACGAACATGCAATTGAACAAACCGCATTTGAATATTGTTATACGTGCACGTTCCCAAATAACGTTAAAGAAGCGTACGAAAAACTATTTCTAGAAATGATATTAGCGAATAAAAGTTTATTCCCCGACTGGCGCGAAATTAAACGGGCGTGGTCAATCGTGCGTACTGTGAAAGAGGGCAAACTTTTAATTTATGAGGACGGACTTACGCTACAGGAGGAATTATGAAGTATTACGATGTAACGATGGTCATTAAACCAACGATGATAGTGTATAAAGATTATGAACATAAAAAACCAGTATTTTCCGTGGCAAGTAGCAAACTTACGGGCGGGTCAACGAATGAAACAAATGTGCATTTTAACGTGCATACAGGTACGCACATCGACTTTTATCGTCATGTAAGTGACGAAGGCAAAACAAGTCGTGATTTCCCACTTACAACGTTAATGCGTCCGGCGAAACTTTTTGATTTAACGTTTCTTCAAGACCGCATTAGTGCTGCAGACCTAAAAGCGCTTGATATTCAAAAAGATGATGTTGTGCTTTTTAAAACACGGAATAGTACTGAAGATTTCTTTAATACTAAGTTTATTTTTGTCGATGAAAGTGCGGCTAACTATTTAGTTAGTAAACAAGTATTTGCGGTCGGTCTTGATGCGCTTGGCATCGAACGCGATCAAGCAGGCCACCCGACGCACCACGCGTTACTTCAAAACGATATTATTATTATTGAAGGACTGCGTCTTCGCGAAGTACCTAGTGGTAACTACAATATGATTGCGCTCCCACTCAAGCTTGATGACGTTGACGGACTTCCGCTTTCGGTCGTTTTAACCCCACGCACATAGGTTTTTTATCGAAAACATACTAAATATTTTTTAAAGTTGTAAAATAAAGAAGGGCTTATGCCCTTTTTGTATAATTATGCGTAAACGTAAATCAATTTTCAGTTTGTTAATCGGGCACATCCCGTTATTACTTGTGAGTATTTTGCTCGTTGTTTTTCATCGTGTTACGTATAGTTTTGTCCCGCTTTTTACGCAATATTTACTTAAATATTTACAAAGTGCGGATGGGATAGTGACGAAAGTAAATTTACCGCCCTTTATTTTAAATTTCCTGAATAGCGGTGAAACGATGATGCAAACGATTATTTTCATCGCTGTTACTTTAATACTGTGGCAGCTCACGCGATTTACGATGATGATTTTTGAGCGAACGATTCAGGCAAATCTTCAAGAACAAATCGCCTTAGAAATGCGTGTTGAACTTTTTGATCATATTCAGTCGCTTTCGTATCACTATTTAAATAGTAGCGATACCGGTGATTTAATCCAGCGCGTCACGAGTGACGTCGAAACTACTAGCGGGTTTGTTGTTGTGCGCTTTATGGATGCCTTTGGTCTAATATTTACACTATTTAGTGGCGCATATCAAATGTATTTTTTAAGTCCGCTCTTAATGTATATTGCGCTAGGGACAATCCCAATTTATGCGCTTTCAAGCATCCTTTACTTTAATAAAGTGCGGAAGCGATATAAAGCGATTGAAGAAAAAGAAGCAGAAATGATTACAGTTATTCAAGAAAATATTCATAACATTAAAATCGTTAAAGCGTTTGCGAACGAAAAATATGAAACCGAAAAACTTGATGTGAAAAATTTAGCACATACAAATGAACGAATTCGCACAAATAAAATTGTTGGCTATTACTGGGGACTAATGGATTTTCTTGCGCTTTCCCAATACTTAGTAATTACACTTGTTGGTATTTATCTTTCGCTTAATAGCGATTTAAATGCACCAGATATCGCCGCGGCACTTATGCTTGTTGGGCTTTTAATTTGGCCTGTACGTGGTCTTGGTCGCTTAATTAATGACTTTTCGATGGCAAACGTGGCGATGAGCCGCATTAATGATGTTTTAGTCGAAGAAAGTGAGTTTGTGATTGATGGCACGCTTAAACCTAAAATTAATGGTGCGATTGTTTTTAATGATGTAAGCTTTAAATTTCCTGATGCCGAAAACTATGTTTTGCAAAACATTAGCTTTGCGATTAATCAAGGCGAAACTGTTGCGTTTGTCGGACGGACAGGTAGCGGTAAAACAACGCTTGTAAACTTACTCTTACGGATGTATGAATATGAAGGTAGTATCAAAGTTGATGGCGTTGAGCTGCGGGACATTGAAAAACGACATCTGCGTCGTCATATTGGTGCAGTGCTTCAAAACCCGTTTCTCTATAGTCGCTCCATTCGCGAAAACATTAGCATTGCTAACCAAGGCGCGCCACTTTCACTCATTGAAAACGCAAGCGAAATTGCCACGATTGATCAAGATGTGCGGACGTTTACGAAAGGCTACGATACGATGGTGGGCGAACGGGGCACGACGCTTTCAGGCGGCCAAAAACAACGAGTTGCGATTGCACGCGTGCTCGTGATGGACAAACCTATTTTAATTTTTGATGACGCACTGAGCGCTGTTGATAACAAGACCGATGCACTTATTCGCCAAGCATTAGCGCAAAAAGAAGCGCAGGCAACGAACTTAATTGTGACGCATCGCATTACAACGGCAAAAGAAGCCGACAAAATTATTGTTATTAATAACAATAAAGTTGAAGCGATTGGCACCCATGAAACATTAAGCAAACAAGACGGTCTTTACAAAACGTTATGGGATATTCAAGGTGAACTTGAAACCGAGTTTTTAGCACTACTAACGGAAGGAGAACAAGCGTGAGCGACAACGTATTTCGTGAAGAAGAAGTATTTAAAAAAGTCGACTTAAATGTTTGGCGACAAATTTTTCGCGTAATTTTAAAAAGTAAAAAAGAATTAATTTTACTTATCGTTTTCGCTGTGCTTTTAGGTGTAGTTGAAGCATTAATTGTTCCGATGAACGAGTTTGCGCTTACAAACTTTATTGAGGCACAAAACTTCACATACTTACCGCACTTTATCGTCGTTAGTGTTTTGCAAATTTTTCTTTTCTCACTTAGTGTCTACGGTTTTATAAATTACGGAGGCAAATTAGAAGCAGAAGTTGGTTATACGTTACGGAAAGAATCGTTTACGAACTTACAAAAACTTTCCTTTAGATATTATGATGAAACAAAACAAGGATGGATTATGGCGCGGATGACGAGTGATACACGGCGGCTTGCTAGTATTATTTCGTGGGGTGTCCTAGACATTACGTGGTCGCTCTTCTTTATGGTTTTTACTGTAAGTATTTTATTTATGTACGAATGGCGGCTTGCGCTTGTCGTTGTCGCGCTTTTACCAATTTTAATTGTGATTGCCTTGCTTTTCCGCAAGAAAGTACTTTTACTCAATCGGAAAGCACGTTTCCATAATAGTGAGCTAACCGCCCTTTTTAATGAAAGTTTTCTAGGAGCAACGACTACAAAAAGTTTAGCAATTGAAGATGAGCTAAGTAGCGAGTTTAGCACCGGGGCCGCACAAATGAAAAAAGCTAGTGTGCGGGCAATGTTCGTTAGTGTCTTGTTTTCGTCAACACTATTAAGTGCGAGTTACAGCGTTGTTGCGCTTATTATTGCGCTTGGTGGTAGTTTTGTCTTTAGTGGAAAAATTGCCGATCCATGGGTTCTTTACGTCTTTATTCGCGCGACAATGAACTTTTTTGAACCAGTACTTAACTTAACCCGCTTTATGAATGATCTCCAAGTTGCCCAGGCAAGTGCAGAACGGGTGATTGCACTCATTCAAACGGAGCCCGACTTAGATGACACGCATGAAGTAAAAGACGTTTATGGCGACTTGTTTAACTACTATACGGCAAACTGGGAAGCGCTAAATGGCGATGTTGTGTTTAATGACGTTAGTTTTTATTACAAAAAAGGCGAACAAATATTAAGCAACTTTAATTTAACTGTCCAAGCAGGCCAAAGTGTTGCGCTTGTCGGGCATACGGGTAGCGGCAAAACAACGATTGTTAATTTATTTGCGCGCTTTTATGAACCGCAAAGTGGCGAAATTTTAATTGATGGCGTTGATTACCGCAAACGAAGTTTAGCGTGGCTGCACACGAAACTTGGTTATGTACTACAAATGCCTGAGCTTTTTAGTACATCAATTAAAGAAAACATTCGTTACGGTAAATTAAATGCATCTGATGAAGAAGTAATTGCCGCAAGCAAAGCAGTTGGGCTGCATGACTTTGTCAACACGCTTGAAAACGGTTATGAAACGTTTGTTGGTGAAGGCGGAAGTTTTTTAAGTGTTGGTCAAAAACAGTTAATTAGTTTTGCGCGGGCGATTATCGCCGATCCGCGTATTTTAATACTTGATGAAGCGACAAGTTCAATTGATAGTGAAGCGGAGTATTATATTCAACAAGCAACGGCGAAATTACTAAAAGGACGGACAAGCTTTATCGTTGCCCATCGTTTAAGTACAATTGTTAGTAGTGATATTATTGTACTCCTTGATAAAGGCAAAGTTATTGAACAAGGAACGCATAGCGAATTACTCGCAAAACGCGGCCATTATTTCGCACTTTATAAAAGCCAATTCATGCAACAATTAACCGAAGAAAAAATGCGTAATATTAAGGGCCGGTAAGCACATTTATAATGTAATTATAAAACATAACGTATAATAATAAGCGGAGGAGAACATAATGAAACGAACATATATTGTCCCGAAAATGATGTGCGGGAATTGCGAAAAAAAGGTTGAAAAAGCGCTGCGGCGTGTTAAAAATATAAGTTACTCGATTGATTTAGCAACAAAACAAGTAGTGGTGTATTTTAATGGTGAAGTTGATGATTCACGTGTAATAAACGCAATATTGAAAGCGGGTTACGAAGCTACAAGGCTTTAATATGCAACAAAAATATAAAGTTGATGGCATGATGTGTGCAGGCTGTGTTGCTACAGTCGAACGGGCCTTAAAACGCGTACCTGGTGTACGAAAAATCGATGTATCATTATTGACAAATAGTGTCAATGTTACTTTTGAAGATGAAATCGATAACGACGTGATTATTAAAGCAGTTAGTGATGCAGGCTATAGTGCCGAAGTGTTTAAAACGCAAGCGCTTGCCGAACTACGTAAACAACGTGCTGCGGCCTTACATCGCAGTAAAATTACACTTTTTATTAGCATCGCGCTTTTAGTTGTTTTAATGTATGTAGCGATGGGACCAATGATCGGACTACCGTTACCGTGGGATACAAACAAACTTTTAATTTCGTTATATATCCAAATTACACTTGCGACGATTGTTTTAGTGCTTAATTACGGTTATTTTTATCGTGGGTACAAGACGCTTTTCAAACTTAATCCAAATATGGATACGTTAACCGCAATTGGTGCAACAAGTGCGTTTATTTACGGTATTTATACAATTGTAATGACAAGTATTTACATTAATACTGATTTTGATGCTGCCTTAGCGTATGCGCATAACGTGTATATTGAAACCGCAGTGATGATTGTTGTGTTTGTTTCGATTGGTAATTATTTAGAAAACCTTGCAAAAGTTAAAACAAAAACGAGTTTAGAAAAACTAATTGGGCTTGTTCCCGACGTTGCTTTTAAGTTAATCGAGGGCGAATTCGTTGAAACGCCGTTAAGCGAAGTAGTTGTCGGTGACGTGCTTCGCGTTAACCCGGGCGCCAAAGTACCGCTTGATGGTATCTTGCTTAGTGGCTACGGTGAAGTTGATGAAAGTGCAATTAGTGGTGAAGCGGCCCCAAAACATAAAAGCGTGAATGACGAAGTAATCGGTGCGACGATTAACCGTAGTGGTAGTTTTACGATGAAAGTCGTCCGTAGTAGTGCTGATTCAACTGTGCAACAAATTATTAATCTTGTGGAAGAAGCAGCAACTAGTAAAGTTAAACTCCAACTTTTAGCAGATAAAATCGCTGGTATTTTTGTGCCAACAATTATTGCAATTGCCGTACTTGTGTTTGGTGTATGGTTAATATTTACGCGACCAACAAATTTTGATTTAGCATTCAACTTTGCAATTAGTGTTCTTGTAGTTAGCTGTCCGTGTGCGCTTGGTCTTGCTACGCCTGTTGCGGTGATGGTTGGGACGGGGAAAGGTGCAGAAAACGGTGTTTTAGTTAAAAACGCGGATGCACTTAGTAGCTTAGATAAAATTAATGCAGTTGTCTTTGATAAAACAGGAACAATTACGAACGGCTTTTTGCAAGTTGTGGAAACAACAATTACGCAAAGTGATTTAGATGAAGTGGCAAGTATTGTTATTGGACTTGAAACGCAAAACGACCACCCGCTTGCCGGTGCGCTTGTCGAGTATTTAGAAGCGAAAGGTTATAAAGAAACCGCGCTTAGTGACGTTACGTACTTACCGGGATTAGGCATTGTTGGGAAACACGAAGATACAACGTATTACGTTGGTAACTATGCACTTTTAGAAAAGCATAACGTTCTGGCGACAAGAATTAACATAATTGGCACGCATATTTATGTTGCAAGTAATAAGAAGTTTTATGGTGCGTTTGTCCTCGTTGATGAAGTAAAAGCAAACGCTGTAAAAACGATAAGTATGTTAAACGCAAGCGGTGTACGAACGATTTTACTAACGGGTGATAATGATGAAAACGCGAAACATTTAGCAGCGCTTGTTGGCATTAATGAAGTATATAGTAACGTGTTGCCACATGAAAAGGCTGATGTTATTGCCAAAATTAAGGCGGAAGGATATTTAGTGGCAATGGTTGGCGACGGCATTAATGATGCACCTGCCCTTGAAACGAGTGACGTTGGTATTGCATTAGGCAGCGGCACACAAATTGCGCTTGACAGCGCTGATATTATTTTAGTCAATGACGATCCGCTTGACGTTGTTAAAGCTAAACGGCTCGCAACGAAAATTACGAACACAATTAAATGGAATTTATTCTGGGCGTTTTTCTACAATATTATTATGATTCCGCTGGCGGCAGGGTTATTTTATTTTGCGATATTTGGCCACCAAAAACTTAATCCAATGATTGCGAGTGCACTCATGAGTGTTTCAAGCTTATTTGTTGTTGTTAATGCTTTATTAATTAAACGAGCAAAATTGCTCCCGAAAGCGAAAAATAATTAAATACATATGTATTTATAAATATAGGTTACAATAACAATATGCGAAACGTTATTATTTATTTTGAAGAAAGTAAGGAACTTGGACTTGCACTTGCTGCAAAACTAAATTGGCCGAGCATTCTTTTTGCACGTAAAGCGTATAGTTTTGGCGAGTTTACACTAGAAGCAAACGCTGCTGTAGACGCGGACGTTGCTTATATTGTTGCAAGTATTACTGCGGAAGCTAGTCGTAATTTTATCGAACTCATGTTTGCAACAGACATCTTAGAGCGAGCAAATGTTCGTGAGATTAAATTAATCGCACCGTATTTACCATTTTCCCGCCAAGACAAGCGACTCAATGATGAACGCGCAGTTGCGAGTGAAGTGCTAGCGAAAATGCTTGCTAAAAGTGGGATAAATGAATTAATTACGTTTGATCTCCATAATGACGCCATTATTGATTTCTACAATTTTAAAGTAACGCACTTAACGATGCTTGATGCGTTTATTGCGTATTTTCAACGCTTTAACGATACGAATCTTGCGGTTGTGGCGCCTGATTACGGACGTTTTCGTGCAGCCAATTACGTTAAAAACAATTTTAAAAAAGCGAATTTAGTGCAAATTAATAAAAAGCGGCTTGATGATGGCAGCGTCCTTGTAACGAGCTTAGTAGGTGACGTAAAAGGTAAAACTGCGTTAATTATTGAAGACATTATTGATACAGGCAATACGCTTAAAAGTGCGATTATAAGTTTACAAAACAATGGGGCTGCACAAATTTATATTGCCGCAACCCATGGGATTTTTTCACAAAGTGCCATGCGCAATCTTACAAGTTTAAAAATTGATGGTGTTGTTGTAAGCGATACTGTTTCTTTCGATAACAAAAGCGATAAACTTCATGTTCTAAAAATTATTGATATTATTGCCGCACATTTACGCGGACGTGAATAATTATAGTTTTAGATTGTCAAAGCATAAATAAAATGTATAATAATTGTAAGGAAGAGGGGGAAATATTATGGTTCTAGCAACGGAGCAAAAATATTTATGTTTAGTATGTGGAATGATTATTGATAATCCTGATTACTGTGAATATTGTGGGGCAACATCGGAAAGCATCGTTCCTTATAACGAAGAATAAATAGTAAGTTTACGATTAATTA
>CAZWRR010000015.1:0-15339 GCA_964635805.1 uncultured Staphylococcaceae bacterium | reverse complement strand
CCGGGAAACTAGCAACGTTGCTTGATCCGATGAAAAGTGCGCATTATGATGCGTTTCAAACTAGCAATGACTTTGGTGCGTGGCTTCTAACTTACGTTAATATCCCTGCTATAAATGAAGACTAAAGCGCTAAAAACTAAACAAACAAATTCCAAATTATTACTCTATATTGATTCAAATTATATTTGAATATGTTAAACTTACATTTGTAAACGTTTTAAAGGAACAAAGTTATGATACAAATTAAAGAAGTGAAAACACGGAAAGAACTTAATGCTTTTATTAACTTTCCGCTTGAGCTTTTTCGTGATGTCCCACAATTTTCACCATACATTTATGAAGATGAAGTTGTAAATTTAACGCCAAGTAAAAACCCGGCAAGCGCCTGGTGCGACTTTAAGTTTTTCTTAGCTTATATTGATGGCAAAGTTGTTGGCCGTATCGCCGGTATTATTAGTCACTATGCAAACGATAAGTACAACGAAAAACGTGTACGGTTTAATCGGATTGATATGATTGATGATCTTAACGTAACTAAAGCTTTGATCACCGCTGTTGGCGCCTGGGGCACAGAGCGCGGCATGAATGAAATCGTTGGCCCCTTAGGTTACAGCGACCAAGATAAAGAAGGCTTACTCGTTGACGGGTTTGACGAAATGAATATGTTTGTGACGTTTTATCATTTCCCGTATTACAAAGAACATTTAAAAGCACTAGGCTTTATTGAAGACGCCGCATGGGTTGAACATAAAATTATTGTACCTAAAACGCTTGATCCGCGTTACAAAAAAATTGCCGACTACGTCGCGCGCAAACAAAACGTCCGCCTTCGTACTTTTCGCCGTAAAAAAGAATTAAAACCGTTTATTCGTGAAGCACTTAGTTTAATGAACCGTGCCTATTATCATCTTTATGGTTACGTCCCGATTAGTGAAAGCTTAATGGATACGCTCGGCGCGCAGTATTATCCGCTTATTAATCCGCGCCATTTACATATTGTCGTTGATGAAAATGACAAAATGGTCGCGTTTGGCCTTGCAATCCCCTCACCCGTCCATGCCCTTAAAAAAATTAAAGGACGGCTTTTCCCGTTTGGATTCGTGCGCTTTTTACGCGCCTTAAAAAAGTCGAACCATTTAGATATGCTGCTTGTCGCAATTGAACCAGAACTTAAAAATAGCGGCATTATGAATATCGTAATTTACGAAGCACTTAAAAACGCAATTGAAGCTGGTATCGTTTTTGCCGAAACGGGCCCGCAACTAGAAGACAACACCCAAGTACAAAACTTATGGAAACGATTTGAACATAAACAACATAAACGGCGCGTTTGTTACGTACGCCCAATTGAATGGACAAAACTATGAAAAAAACAACAGTAAAAGACTACACAAGCAAACTATATAAAGACGCAGAAAAAGAAAGCATCGCCACTGTTTGCGAAAATTTAATGACAAGTAGTGACGGCTTAAGTGATGAAGAAGTTGTAAAACGTCGCAGTGAATACGGCGCCAACGAACTCCCTAAACAAAAAGGCGTGACACTTTTACAAAGTTTGTGGGCGCAAATTAATAACGCAATGATTTATGTCTTGCTTATTGCCGCGCTCATTAGTTTCGTGCTCGCGCTTATTGAGCAAACGAACCAATATTTTGAACCAATCTTAATTTTAGCAATTGTTGTACTTAACGCGATTATTGGCACTATCCAAGAGTTGCGCGCTGATAAAGCACTAAGCGCGTTAGAAAAACTAAGTGCGCCAACAACAGTCGTGCGCCGCGGTGGGGCGCTTTTCGAAATACCGGCACGCGAACTTGTGCCCGGTGACATCGTTTTGCTTGAAGACGGGCGCAGAGTGCCCGCAGACTTACGCGTTTTAAAAAGCTACAACTTAAAACTAAGTGAAGCAAGCTTAACGGGCGAAAGCGTCCCCGTTAGTAAAGAAGCAGAGATTACGTTTACGCAAGACGTCCCGCTTGGCGACCGCAGTAACATCGTTTACATGACTACCCCAGTCGTCTACGGCCGCGGTGAGGGCGTTGTAATTAATACAGGACAAAACACTGAGGTTGGGAAAATTGCCCAAAGTTTAGCAAGTGCAAAAGCCGAAGTTACGCCACTGCAAAAACGCTTAGAAGACTTAAGTGTTCTTTTAGGCTACATTACGCTTGGCCTTGTGGGGCTTCTTTTTATTATCGGCTTAATTAAAAGTATCGGCTCCCCGAACGTATGGCACAACATTAAAGATATGTTTTTGCTCGCAATTAGTTTAGCTGTCGCTGCTGTCCCGGAAGGACTAGCCGCTGTTGTTACAATTACACTCGCGCTTGGTGTCCAAAAAATGGTGAAAGTTAATACGATCGTACGTCGGCTCCCTAGTGTTGAAACGCTTGGCGCCGTCAGCGTCATTTGTAGCGACAAAACAGGGACACTAACGAAAAATGAGATGCACGTTACGCATGCGTATGTACTTGGTAATTTTACGACTAGCGTAACTAGTAATGACGAACAAAGCATTATTGAACTTGCCCGCGGACTTGCGCTTTCAAGTGATGCGACAATTGAGCATGGTATTTACGGTGATCCGACTGAAATTGCGCTTGTGCGCTTTGCGCAAAACCTTAACATGAGTAAAGATGAACTAGAAACTGCGTTCCCACGCATTAGTGAACTCCCGTTTGACAGCGCGCGTAAAATGATGTCAACGTTACATGAAACAAGTAACGGTAAAGTGCAGTACACAAAAGGTGCGCTTGACCGGATTTTACAACTTACAACAAAAATTAATGATAACGGTAAAGTACGCGCATTAACCGAACAAGATAAACATGCGCTTAATAAGCACGCGCAGCAAATGACTAGTAATGCGTTGCGCCTTATTGCCCTTGCTACACGTACAACGTCAACTAATTACGCGCAAGAAACTAACCTTACCTTTATTGGTTTTGTCGGTCTTTTCGATCCGCCACGCGAAGAAGCGCGTCCGGCTGTAGCGAGTTTACGTAACGCTGGTATTACGACGATGATGATTACGGGTGACCATCAAGACACCGCCTTTGTTGTCGCGCGCGAATTAGGTATTACGGACGACGAAAGTGCCGTAATTAGTGGCGCGGAGCTTGATCAATTAAATGAAGAAGCACTAAGCGACGCACTGCATAGTAAACGCGTCTTTGCGCGCGTTAGTCCGCAAAACAAAGTGCAAATTGTCGACGGACTAAAACGTAACGGTCATATCGTTGCAATGACGGGCGACGGTGTTAATGACGCACCAAGTCTGCAAAGTGCAAACATCGGTATTGCCATGGGCATTACCGGCACGGACGTGGCCAAAGGTGCCGCGGATATGGTTTTAAGTGATGACAACTTTGCAAGCATTGAAAAAGCAGTTGGTGAAGGACGAGGTATTTACAAAAACGTCCAAAAAACGGTGTGGTTCTTACTTTCAAGTAATATCGGTGAAGTGCTCGCAATGCTTACTGCCGCGCTTGTTGGTTTCCCGTATCCTTTAACAGCGCTCCATATTTTATGGGTTAATTTAATTACCGATAGTCTTCCCGCGCTTGCGCTTGGAAGCGATGCGAAAAGTAGCGATGTAATGCTTGAAAAACCGCGACCTAAAGAAGAAAGTCTTTTTGCGGGGGGTGGATATCGCTTACTTTCGTTTTACGGTGTTTTAATTGCGCTACTTACGCTAGCCGCCTTTCTTTACGTCCCGCTTGCTGGTGGGGCGCGTGGTGTTAGCGGCATTAACGCTTATTTTGACACAAATCCGCTCATGCTTATTAAAGCACAAACATACGCCTTTACCGTGCTTGGTGTAAGTCAGCTCTTCCATATGTTTGGAATGAGTAACATTAAACAAAGTGCCCTGCGTGCTTTTAATAAACGGAAGTGGTTTTTATGGGTTGCGTTTTTCGTTGGGTTTGTTTTCCAAATTCTCGTTACGGAAATTGGCTTTTTAACGGTTGCGTTTGGCACAAGCGAATTAACGTTTGTCGAATGGATCTTCTTAGCGCTTGTAAGTGCAACGCCACTTTTCGTTCATGAAATAAAAGTGTTAGTGTTAACACTAGTGCAAAAATATAAAAAAAATAAGGCTTAAGCCTTATAGTTTGTTGGATAAGTTACAAGATTATTTAAATAGTTTTTAAATGAGTTTAGTTCACGGAAGAGTTTTGTGTTACTTGTGTACGTGGCCCCGTACTTAAAAACACCGTTTTCGTATATACCAAACACTGGTGTATTGCTTTGCGTTTCATTAATTAAAAGACCGTAGTAATCGTCTAAGTACTTTGTTTCGATTACGTAAATGGGGATTTCTTTTTCAGTAACGAACGGTGTAAGCACGTCGCGGTTAAAAAGACTCCAACATGAACACGTATCATCCGCGTAACTTACGAGCACAAGGTTATTGTCTTTTTCGTCATTTAAAAGCGTCGTAAGCTCGGCTTCGCTGTTTAGGGTAACTGGTGCGCTGATATTCTTAATTTTGTAAGGGAGCACAATTTTATGCGTATTATTGCCGCAGCTCGTTAAAAACGTACTAACGAGTAATAAACTTACATATTTAATCTTTTGCATGTGTTTATTATATATCCAAAGTGCCGCTTGTGCAATTAGTAGTTGCCGCAAACTAAAATAGGCGATGAATATAAACGCAATTCATACTTTACTTTCGTTTTCGTGCGTGTAATATGGAATTAAATTACAAAACACACGAAACGATGCTTTTTTAACAAAGTAATACTCTATAAGTATTATGTATTGCTATTATTGCTATTTTTATTTATATTTGATTGTGATAGGAGGGTTTTCGTATGAGCACACAAAAAAAAGACGTATTAAAACCAGATGATATCATTATTGAGCTTAAAGACATCGTCAAAAGTTATGACGGCAAGACCGTTGTCGATAACATTAATCTTTACGTGAAGCGTGGTGAGTTTATTACGCTTCTAGGCCCTTCAGGATGCGGCAAAACAACGACATTACGGATGATTGCGGGCTTTGAACTACCCGACGCCGGCAGCATTAGCCTTAACGGCAAAGATATTACGAAACTCCCGCCGTACAAACGTCCGGTTAATACCGTATTTCAACGCTACGCACTTTTTCCCCATTTAGATGTGTATGACAATATCGCTTTTGGCTTAAAACTAAAAAAAGTGAAAGCACTTAAAAACGGTGTTGAAGTTACTCGCAAGTTAAGTGCGAAAGAAATTGACGCCAAAGTTTTAAAGGCGCTCAAAATGGTTGACCTTGAACAATTTGAAGACCGCAACATTAACACGCTTAGTGGCGGCCAACAGCAACGCGTCGCAATTGCCCGCGCAATTGTCAATGAACCAGAAATTATATTGCTCGACGAACCGCTAGGCGCACTCGACTTAAAAATGCGCAAAGAAATGCAACTTGAATTAAAAGAAATGCACCGCAAGCTTGGGCTTACGTTTATTTACGTTACGCACGACCAAGAAGAGGCGCTCACAATGAGCGATACGATCGTGGTGATGAATGATGGGATTATCCAACAAATCGGCAGCCCGACAATGATTTACAATGAGCCGAAAAATCCGTTTGTTGCTGACTTTATTGGCGAAAGTAATATTTATAACGCGCGGATGACAGGGAAGTTTGCAGTACGCTTTTTAAATACGACGTTTACGTGCGTTGATGACGTCGCGCTTAACGAAAAAGTTGATGTTGTGATTCGCCCCGAAGACATTACAATTGTCGCCCCAAGCAACGGCCAAGTAAAAGGGACGATTATTAGCAAAGTATTTAAAGGTGTTCATTACGAGTACGTCGTCCGTGTTGGCCGCAAGAGCGAAGTGATTGTCCAAACGATCTATGACTTTGCTGAACATAGTGAAGTGGGGCTCGAAATTTTGCCGGAAGCTCTCCATATTATGCAAAAAGATATTACTGCAAACATCTTTACGGATGCTTACATTAATAATAAAAACGAAGTTGTAATTGGCGAAACGGCGTTTGCCGTTAACGTCTTACAACTATTTAAAAACGCAATACTTGATGAGGAGGGATACATCGTTGCTGGTAGTAAAAAGTACGACTTAAATGACGTTGACGTAGTTGCGACCGTTGAGTTTAGTGACGTGACGCTTAGCGACGACCTTGAAGAAGGCACAGTTAGTGGTCAAGTTATTCAAAGCATTTGGCTTGGTGACCACTATCAAGTAATTGTCCGCACCGAAGACGACGAAGATTATATTGTTGACACCCCTTATTTATGGAACGATGGCGATTTAGTACGGCTAAGCTTAAGCAGCGAAGCAATTAAACTTACATTAAAAGGAGTACTTGAGCCGTATGAAGAGTAGTTTTAAGCGCACGCACCTTGGTATTCCTTACATCGTCTTTATGGTGCTTTTTGTGCTTTTACCGCTTGTGCTTATTGTGTTTTACGCGTTTACTGACGCAAGTGGCAGCTTTTCCTTTAGTTCACTTACGAACTTTTTTGCAAGTAGCGCGAAGTGGCGTGTACTTTTTGTTTCGTTTATTTTTGGGCTGCTTAATACCGCGCTTACGTTACTACTTGGTTATCCGCTTGCAATGATTCTTGCTAACCGCAAATACAACAAAAACGCCGTGCTTGTCATGCTTTTTGTAATGCCAATGTGGATTAACTTTGTGCTGCGTACGTGGGCACTACGCGACGTGCTTGTTGCTTTTGATATTGGTGGGGGCGATTATCCCGAACTTGCCACACTTTTAGGGTTAACGTACAATTACCTCCCGTTTACAATACTGCCGCTCTATGGGACGATGCTCAAGCTCGATCAAAGCCAAATTGAAGCTAGTTACGATCTTGGTGCCGGACCAGTGCGGACGTTTTTTAAAGTCACGTTACCAATGACGATGCCGGGCATTGTTAGCGCAGCAACGATGGTGTTTATGCCGACAATGACAAGTTACGTCATTAGTGACATTCTTGGTGAAGGTAAAGTAACGCTTTTTGGCAAATACATTGAAATTTACTTTACGCAAAACATTTGGAATGATGGCAGTTTCCTTGCGCTTATTATGCTTTTCTTAATTGGGCTCAGTGTTTTAGTTACAAAACTCTTTGAACGCAAAAACAAAGATACGAGGAGCGAATTATGGTAAAGAAAATATTCGCAAAAGTGTATGTGTACTTCATCCTCTTTCTCCTTTACTTACCGATTTTCTTTTTAATTTTGTATTCATTTACCGATGCCGAAATTACCGGGATTTGGACGGGCTTTACACTTACGCTTTATAAAGATGTGTTTTTACATACGAAAATAATGCGTGCTTTACTTAATACACTGTTAATTGCCACAAGTAGTGCGCTTGTGGCGACGCTGTTAGGGACGCTTGGAGCAATTGGTGTGTTCTATATGAAAAAACGGCCAAAAGCGACGTTTGACGCGATTACGGAGATTCCTGTTGTAAACGCGGAGATCGTTATTGCAATAAGCTTAGCAATTCTTTTTAAAGTCGTCGCTAGTGCCTTCGTGCGGCTTGGGCTTGACGGTAGTAGTCCAAACTTTGTCACGCTTTTAATTGGCCACGTTGTGCTTAGCATTAGTTTTGTTTATTTAAATGTGCGACCAAAGTTAGCGCAGATGGACCGTAACGACTACGAAGCTGCGCTTGATTTAGGTGCGCGGCCGTTTC
Source organism: uncultured Staphylococcaceae bacterium (assembly GCA_964635805.1). Lineage (GTDB taxonomy): Bacteria > Bacillota_I > Bacilli_A > RFN20 > CAG-826 > UBA1361. Next base: position 7,674 of record CAZWRR010000015.1, on the reverse strand, counting down.
AAGCGTTATACAAAGTTGTGCTCCCGGCAATATTCCCGGGCATTGTAAGCGGCTTTATGCTCGCCTTTACTTTAAGTCTCGACGATTTTATTATTACGAGTTTTTTACGCAACCAATCGTTTGATACACTAAGCACATTCGTGCAAGGCGTCATCGTAAAAAGCGCAATTCCGCCCGAGTTACGGGCGCTTACAACGTATATTTTCTTAATTACACTTAGCGCGGTGCTTTTATCAAGTTTACAAAAAAAATCAAAAAGCGATCGCCGTGCGGCTAGTCGCGCTTTAAAACTGCGGGGGGACGAGTAAATGAAAAAACTAATGACGTTACTCTTATTTAGTTCGCTCTTTACCGGCTTTATAAGTGCGCAAAACGTGCCGCTACGCACGCATGCAAAAGACGACTTAACGCTCCGTATTTTTAATTGGGAAGATTATATTGCCGAAGCTGAAGCAGAAGATGATATTGACGTGCTTGAAGCATTCGTCGAATATTACGAAGAAGAGTACGGTGAAACTGTTACGATAATTTACGACACGTTTAGTACAAACGAAGATATGTACAATATCGTTAAACTTAACGGCGCAGCTTACGACTTAATTGCGCCAAGTGACTATATGATCCAGCGGATGATGCGTGAAGAGATGCTTGAACCGTTTACGTACGTTGATGATGTTTATGTCAATATGCCAAACTACGAAGAGTTCGTTAGCCCGTATCACCGCGCCCTTTTCGATCGTAACGGTTGGAGTGAGTACGCTGCTGGGTACATGTGGGGGACGTTTGGACTATTATACAACACGCAAACAAGCGCAACAATTACTGAAGACATGGAGCACTGGACAATACTTTGGGAAGAAGCATACCATAAAAAGATTGCAATTAAAGATAGTATGCGCGAAGCGTATTTAGTCGGGCTTTTTAAAGTGCATCACGATGAACTAGTAAGTTTACGCGAAGCGTATTTAGATGAAAGTAATGTCGAGTTTGACGCTGAAGTATACAACGCCGCACTTAACGATTTACTTAATGATACAAGTGACGACACAATTGAGGCGGTGGAAGAAGTTTTAAAAGCGTTAAAACAAAATATCTATGGCCTTGAAGTTGATCAAGGTAAAAACGATATTGTTAAAGGCACAGTCGCAATTAACACGGCGTGGAGCGGCGACGCGGTTTATTCAATTTATCAAGCAGCGGAAGATGGGGAAGACGTTTTGCGCTACAGCATCCCTGAAGAAGGTAGTAACATTTGGTTTGATGCCTGGGTCATGCCTAAGGGCGCTAATGTTGAGCTTGCGGAACGCTTCATTGATTTTATAAGTGAACCAGAAATTGCGATCGCGAACATGGATTACATTGGTTACACAAGTTTTATTGCTGGCGAAGACGTGCTTGAGTATATTAATGATTATGACGAAGTTGTTGACGAAGGTGAAGGTTACGAAATCGATTTACGTTATTTCTTTGGCGACACGCTAAGTAATGTGGATGATGCACTTATTTATATCGATGAAGATTATATTGGCGGTCAACTTGCAACACAATTCCCCACGTACGAAGAAGTTGTGCGAAGTATTGTGATGCGCGATTTCCGTGAAGCAAATAACCGTGTAATCGATATGTGGGCAAACTTTAAAGCGACGGAAATTAAAACGTGGATGATCGTTTTTAGTTTAATTATTGTTTTAGGCGTTACTACACTTATTGCGTATCAAATATATTTAAGTATATTAGCAAAACACCGGAAACGGCGTTACCAGGAGCGCGGTTAGTGCGCGTAGCAATTATTGGTGGGGGCGCAAGTGGTGTTACTGCTGCGCTTTTATTACAAAATAATTTTAAAGTCACGATCTTCGAACGCGAAGAAGCATTACTGTTAAAATTACGCCGGACCGGCAACGGACGCGCAAATATTTACAACAAAAATATGGATGTCTCTTTTTATAACGACAAAGCATTTATGCAAAACCATATTAACGATATTATCCCCACAGTTGAACAACTTTTTCGTGCGCTTGGTATTTTAACGTACACCGACGAAGCAGGACGCGTGTATCCGTATAGCGAAAGCGCGAAAGTGCTGCGTGAAAATTTGCTTAGTAAATTAAAAGCAGATATTCGTGTTAATACAAACGTGATGCAACTGCAAAAAAAGGGGCAACGATTTTTAGTCGATGGTAAAGTTTTTGATAGTGTTCTCCTTGCTACAGGTAGTGCGGCCGGACTAATGCATTACACACGTTCAAACAACAATAGTCCGCTTTTTAATAGTGCAAACATGCAGCTAAACGAAGCGGTGCCGACAATTAAAACGCTTGCAATTAAGGAAGATGTAAAGCGTCTTGCCAACATCCGTGTCAAAGCGGCGTTAACGCTTTTAAAAGACGAAGAAAAAGTACACACGGAGCGCGGCGAACTCATGTTTAAAAAAGATGGCCTCAGCGGCATCGTAAGCTTTATTTTATCAAGTTATTTTGAATGGGAAGTACGGGCGAACCCGCGTAGTAAATATCGTGTAAGCATTAATTTAATGCCGGAATATACACGTGAGGAGATCGCACAAATATTAAATTCAAATGTTGATTTATCTACGCTTTTTGATGAACGACTTGTCGCTTATTTAAATCGAAAAGGCCGCAACAAATTAGCAGACAATATTAGCAATTTAACATTTACTTTAATGAGCGGTAACAAACCGGAAAACACCCAGGCTTTTAGCGGTGGTGTTGCGCTAAGCGAAGTCGATAAAGCAACGTTTGCAAGCACGAAAACATCCAACCTTTACGTCATCGGTGAAGCACTTGATATCGACGGTATTAGTGGTGGTTACAACTTAGCTTTTGCCTTTTATAGCGCTGTTATTGCTGCAAAAGATGTCAATGACAAATTTTGTCAAAAAAACAGCTCTTTTTCCGATTGACCTGTAAAAACCCCACTTTTTCGCGGGTTTAGTAATTAATTAGTAGTTAAATTATACCGAATTAGGCGGCTTTTCCCGCCTTTTTCTTATTACTAATTTGTTACCACGTAAAATGTTTTAAAACACGCTTGAAAAGGCGCGCATTATTTAGTAATTTAGATAGTACAACACAACTTTAGAACGGAGCACATTATGATTACACACATTAAGAAACGAGACGGCCGCTTACAACCTTTTAACGCTAGTAAAATCGCAAGCGCAATTAACAGCGCTTATGGTGGCAATAATGACGTAAAGAGCTTACTTTACGCCGCCGAAATTGCAAGCATTCTTCACAGTAAGTACAAAGAGGTTGTTGAAATTGAAGTTATTCAAGACGAAGTCGAAAACTACTTGATGGGTAAAGATAGTGCAATCGCAAAAAAATACATTCTCTATCGTGAAAACCGCACCCGTGTGCGTAACGCAAAAGCGACCGTTTTTAATTACAAAAAAACAGTGGAAGACTATTTAAATACGGCTGACTGGCGCGTTAAAGAAAACGCAACGGTTAACTACAGTTTAGGCGGCCTTATTATTAGTAATAGCGGCGCGATTACCGCAAACTATTGGCTAAGCGAAGTGTATGACGAAGATGTTGCGACTGCGCATAAAAACGCGGACATTCATATCCACGACTTAAGTATGCTTAGTGCGTACTGCGCGGGCTGGGATCTTGAAAAAATTATTATGGAAGGTGTCGGCGGTGTATACGGCAAAATTAGTTCAAAACCGGCGAAACATTTAAGCACACTAAGCAATCAACTCGTGAACTTTTTAGGCATTATGCAAAACGAATGGGCCGGCGCCCAAGCGTTTAGTAGCTTCGATACGTACCTTGCGCCGTTCGTGCGTGCGGATAATTTAAGTTACAAACAAGTCAAACAAGCAATCCAAAGTTTTGTCTTTGGTGTTAATACGCCGAGCCGTTGGGGTAGTCAAGCACCGTTTAGTAATATTACGCTCGACTGGCGCGTGCCAAGCGACCTTTATGATCGTCCGGCTTTAGTTGGCGGTAAAGAACAGCCGTATACGTACGGTGAACTTCAAGCGGAAGTTGATATTATTAATAAAGCGTTTCTTGAAGTAATGCTTGAAGGCGACGCCGACGGCCGGGGCTTCCAGTATCCAATTCCGACTTATTCGATTACGCGCGACTTCGATTGGGGTGAAAGCGAAAATAACGCGTTACTCTTTGAAATGACGGCGAAGTACGGCACTCCGTATTTTAGTAACTATATTAATAGCGACATGGAACCTAGTGACGTCCGTAGTATGTGTTGCCGACTCCGGCTTGACTTACGTGAATTACGCAAAAAAGGTGGCGGCTATTTTGGTAGCGGCGCAAACACGGGTAGCGTTGGCGTTGTCACAATTAACTTACCGCGGCTTGCCCACGTTAGCGAAAGCGAAAAAGACTTCTTTATGCGACTTAACTATTTGCTCGACATTAGTGCCCGCAGTCTTAAAACAAAACGCGACGTTGTCGGCAAACTGCTTGACGACGGACTTTTTCCGTATACGAAACGGTATCTTGGCAACTTTAATAACCACTTTAGTACGATTGGCATCGTTGGTATGCACGAAGCGCTTCTTAATGCGCGGTGGCTAAAAACCGACTTAACGAAACCCGAAGGCCAAGCTTTTAGTGTTAAACTACTTAATTACATTCGCACACGCTTAAGCGATTATCAAGAAATGTATGGTGATCTGTATAACTTAGAAGCAACACCAGCGGAAAGCACCGCCTATCGCTTCGCCAAGCACGACAAAGAACGGTTCCCGCACATTATCCAAAGTAAACATGAAGACACGCCTTTTTACACAAATAGCAGCCATCTGCCAGTGGAGTTTACTGATAATATGAGTACGGCGCTTAGTATTCAAGATCCGCTGCAAACACTTTACACAAGCGGCACTGTTTTCCACGCCTTCTTAGGCCAAAAACTAAGTAGTTACCACGCAGCGCGTGACTTAGTGCGTAAAATTGCCGAAAACTTTAAACTCCCATACTTTACATTAAGTCCGACGTACTCAATTTGTAAAGAGCACGGCTATTTAAGCGGTGAAGTGCATACGTGCCCAACGTGCGGTAATCACACGGAAGTGTATTCGCGCATTACCGGTTACTACCGCCCACTGCAAAATTGGAATGACGGCAAACAAGCCGAGTTTAGTGAACGGCAAGAATATAAAGCGATGTTTACCGAAACAATAAACAACGAAAAACAACAATAAAATGAAATTACGCATTGCCGGCATTAGTGAAGACTCATTAGTCGACGGACCAGGGTTACGCTTTGTCATTTTTTTTCAAGGCTGTCCGTATGCATGTCCGGGCTGTCATAACGTTGAAACATGGGATAAAGATGGGGGCGAAGTTATAACCACAAATAGTCTCCAAGCGAAATGGCGCACGAATTTTTTGCTTGACGGCATCACGTTTAGTGGCGGTGAACCACTTGCGCAAAAAGAGGCGCTGCTTGATTTAGTAAAAAAAGCAAAAGCTGACAACTTAAACGTCACACTTTATACCGGAAACACGTTTGAAAACATAATGGTGGAAAACGATCCACTTACAATGCAAATTTTAACGTACGTTGATTATTTAATTGATGGCCCGTTTGTACTTAGCAAGCGCAGTAGTGATGTACTTTATCGCGGCAGCACTAATCAGCGCATAATTGATATAAAAAAAACAAGCGCTACGAAGACACTTGTTTTAATTAATGAATATCGTGACTTTACCGTCTAAACATCATTTTTTCGCTGTTAAACATGCGCGCAAGTAGCACTGTGCCTAGCGCCACAAATAAAAGATTTGAACTTATTGTTAAGATAAAGTGCACTGGGTTTAGTGTTTCACTAAAGAGTCCAAGTAAGACGTTAACGCTATTAAAAACCGGGATTACGTAAAGCGCACTATTTGTGCTTGCGCTGCCCATCATACTAATAATGCCAGGAATCATCGTAATAATCATAAGTGGTCCTGCGTAACTTGTTGCTTCTTTAATTGATTTACTAAACGCACTGATAATACTAATAAGCACAATAAAAAGTAGGATTGTGACTAAAAGCACGGCAAATATGCCAATAATTGTCCCGGGACTATAAAGACTAAAACTAACATCGACACCGATAAGTTTTGGTAAGCTTAAAAATAACCCAAGGAAACTACTTGTTGCACTCACAAACGCCGCCGTGCTCAGCGCAATAATTTTGCCAAGCGCAATTGTGCTGCGTTTTACCGGTGTAATAAGTAAGTTTGCAATAGTGCCTCGTTCTTTTTCCCCGGCAATGCTTTCAGGCGCAACTGCCATGCTACCGGCAAACAAAAATGTAATAAGTAGAAATGGGAGTAGTCCGGAAATAATCATTAGCATCATATCGCTTTCAAGCGCGTAATCAACGGGGACAACAGTGTATTGCTCGTGAATAAGACTTAAACCGCGCTGATAAACGCTCATTAAGGTGATGCTACTTTGTTCAGCGGTGTTGTGATTAAACGTAATCGTTGGTTTTTCCCCGTCAATTATTTTTTGGGCAAAGTCAACTTCAAAAACTACATAAAGATCAAGCTCTTTACTAGCGACAAGCTCTGCATAATCTTCTTCCGTTTCAAGCCACTCGACAGTTACGTCCGCAACAGCGAAGAAGTCGGTGAAAATATCACGGTAATGCAGTGGTTCGTTGTCAACACGCAGTGTATACACGTAATCGTCGTCTTCACTAAATTGTTTCGTCATGACGTCGCCCATAATTGAATAAACAACAAAAATAAGTAAGCCCGGCAAGATTAAACTAGCGAGCATGCGCTTATCGGTAAAGATCCGTTTAAGCTCTTTTTTAATAATGATCCATAAACTTTTCATACTTACCACGCTCCTTTAAGCGCAGTGTATTCACTAAAGAAGCGCTCTTCTAAGGAATTAGCGACGCTAAATTTATCCATATTTTCTTCAAAAATCATTTTGCCGTCAATAATAACCCCAACACGGTCACAAATGCGTTCAACAAGACTGAAGATATGCGTTGAAAGAATAATTGTTTTCCCCGCCGCTTTTAGTTCAACTAAAAAGTCGATGACAGTCTGCGCGGTTAACACATCAAGGCCGTTTGTCGGTTCGTCAAAGATAATAATGTCCGGGTCATGCACGATTGAAATTACGAGTGAAATCTTTTGGCGCATTCCAGTACTTAAGTTAGCGACTTTTACTTCAGCAAATTCGTCAATACCAAACTTCGCAAACAAAGTTGCTTTCCGTTCTTTGCGTGTTGTTTCACTTAAACCATGAAGTTCGCCAAAGTAATCAAATAAGTAGTTCGGTGTAAAAAAGTCATCAAGTTTTTGCTCGCTTGTTAAAAAACCGATTTTCGTGCGAACTTTTGTCGGTTCATTTTTAACACTGTAACCACTCACTAGGGCGTCACCTGCGTCTTGCTTAATAAGCGTTGCAAGAATACGCAGTGTCGTCGTTTTCCCCGCGCCGTTAGGCCCAAGTAAACCATAAATTTCCCCAGCATAAGCTTGGAAACTTAAATTATCAACAGCGACACGTTTCGTTGTCGACGACTTTTCAAGCTTTTGTTGTTTTTTTGAAAGCGTAAATGTTTTCGTTAAGTTTTGGACGTCAAGAATTACGTTCATAGTATTCCTCCTTTTTGAGTAGGCATTAACTATTATAATAAAAATAATTTATTATTTTGTGATA
>CAZWRR010000014.1:0-15348 GCA_964635805.1 uncultured Staphylococcaceae bacterium | reverse complement strand
TGCTCGTTTTTTTAATTTATTAAATTATATTGTATTATATTAGTAATGCAATGTTAGGAGTTTTTTAAAATAACAGCGATGCGTAACTTTTTAAGAAAAAACGGGAAGTGGTTCGTGCTCACGCTTTACATAATTATTAACAGCGTGATTATTTTTGAATCCTCGCTTTCAGGCGGCCCTTCGGGGATGCGTTCGCGGGTAATTGCCTTATTATTTAGTGATGTAATTAATGCGACTGCTCCAGAACAAAAACCTGAAGAAATTAAAGCAACGAGCGTTGAATTTTTGACAAATTACGGTGACGCATTAAGCGCAAGCGAAAACTATTATATCCCCGTCGGCATAACACGCCCAATCACACCACGGTTTTATCCCCAAGACACTACTGATAAAAGTGTTAAATACACAAGCAGCGATGTTGATGTTGTACGTGTTACACAGGGCGGACGTTTCGAAGCTCGCTCCCTTGGTTCGGCAACAGTCTCAATGTACGTAAGAAGCAATGACACAACATATACTTTCCCTGTTGTTGTTGAAAATAAAAAAGCACCGACAAATTATGAAATATCATTAAAAGACAGCAATATACCGTTAAATTCAAGTGTTGCGCTTAATATTAAAGTTAACGTAAATGACGTTATGAAGGATGCTAAAACATTAAAATTACATGAGTATGACTTGACGAAACTTGCTTTTTATAGTGAAGATGAAACGATAGCAACGGTTAATAAATACGGTGTTATTAGCGCCCATAAAGTTGGTACAACAACAGTTGGTGTTGTGGATAACGAGGAAAGTAAACAAACAATTACAGTTACGAATGAAGCTGTTTTATTAGCGGATGAAATCCGTATTCCCGCCTTTTCAACGAATACAATAAACCACTACGTTTACGAAGAAAAGGAATTGGTGTTTGAGTTTTTGCAAAATGATATCGCACTTAACCCAAGTGAGCTAACAAATAAATCACTTACGTTTGTATCAAGCGATGAAAATGTGGCTAATATTTTTTACGATGAAACTACAGAAACATACAAATTAAACGGAACTAAACTTGTCGGAGAGGCAACTATTGCCGTGTTTTTAGATACTAATTTTATTAATAACCTTACACTTACTCCTGACTTATCTTTTACGGTTAATGTCACTGAGTTACTACCAACCACACTTACATTAAAAACTGACAAAGATGAAGTGTCTGTGGGCCAAAAATTACGAATTCGCGCAACATTAACAAATGATGATCCGCTAATTCCAAGTGGTTTAGTTATCACTAATCAAGAAATTACGTATACATCAAGTGATGAAACTATTGCTACTGTTAGCTCCGATGGTACGGGCGGAGTGTTGCTTGGCCATAATAAAGGTGTTGTTACTATAACTGCCACCAGTGTTGCTAATCCTAATGTAACTGCAGAAATTACTTTAACGATTACACCAGCGCTACTCATCCATAGTGGTAACTTTGATTCATTCCATGCTTTTGTACGAAAAGCAATTGGTCACTTCTCCTTATTTTTAGTTAACGGTATTGTTGGCTATTTTCTGTTTTTAATATTCACAAAGAAAGAACACATTGTTGTTGTTCTGCTTAGTTCTGCTGTTGGATTTTTTATGGCTGGGATTAGCGAATTCATACAATATTTCGTTCCACAACGAAGTGGCAACTTTTATGATGTTTTAGTTAATTTTAGTGGATACTTATTATCTACTTTAATTATATTTTCGGTATTTTCTATTATTAAATGGCGGAAAAACTATAAAACAAAACATAATCAATAATTATGTTGGGTTATATAAATGTAAACGGTTTCGGTTATGTTTTTTTGTATGCACGTCTAGTAATTTTACATCTATACTTTAAAGTATGGTAATATTTAATTTGAACTCTTTGAGTTCTAACTCGTATAAAACAATGCAATCAACACAAGCAACCTTTATTATTAGTACATTATTTTATATAATCGTTAGTTCGATTAGTTATTTTTATTTACGTAAACATTTTGATCATAAGCGTGAGGTTACTTCATTATTAAAGTGGATTTTTTACCTTTCAATCACACTTCTTGTTGCGGGATTGTTTTCACGCTTAAACGCAACCGATGTTTTCAAATTACCGCTTTGGCTTGAAATGACGTTTTATTCAATATCAATTATTGCCTTGCCACTAATTAGCGGAATAACTTTTTGTTTTATTGTTATTTCAACAATGACATTTAGTTCGCGTATTTGTCGCATTTTTGTTGGTGTTAGCACGCTAATTAATATAATACTTGTTGGTATTTCTTTTATACCGGGAGTTAATATATACTTTTCATACCAAAATGGTTCATACGTTAGCGGCCCACTTATTTCGTTGTTTTTCATCTTTACAGCGCTATTTTACATCTCATCAGTTGTTGTTATCGTTTTAAATCGGATTAATATTGGTCCGAGAGAAAGCCTTGTCCTTCTTTCACTCGCGGTATTACCTGCGCTTGGCACAATAATTCAAATTCATCCTTCCTTTCGTTACTTCCCTTTAACAATTATGGGCATCACTCTTTCATTTGTAATTTTAGCAATGAACTTACAACATACGAATGCTTCCACGGATTATTTAACGGGGTTGTATAATCGTCGCAGTTTAACGCTTTCGTTACGGCGTAAACTTTCACAAATGCGCAGAAACGAGAAATTAACTATTTTTTTGTTAGACGTCGATGGTTTTAAAGATATTAACGATACTTATGGCCATATCTTTGGTGATAATGTATTACGTGAACTAAGTGAGTATTTGCGGACCGTTCGTCGAACTGGAGATTCAGTTTTCCGTTTTGGTGGTGATGAATTTATTATTATTTCAAGCGGCATTGATACCGAAGAAGATATTAAAAACTATATCGACTTTATCCGTAGTGAACTAAAAAACTACTCAACTAGACTTACAAAAGAAATTCCGCTTGGTTTTAGTATTGGCTATACAATTTATGAAAAAAGCGATGATAAAGATGAAATCGCTTTATTAATTGAAATTGATAACTACATGTATAAAGATAAGCGCGAACGCGCACAAAAACGAAAAAAATCGCATTAATCTTTTTTATTTAAATATTTTTCGACAATAATTTCTTTACTTTTCATCATTCGGATCGTGTTGCTTAATTCTAAGTCAGCAAGGCGCATCCGGATTTCTTTTATTTGTTCAACAATTTCTTTAATGACAATATTTTCAATAGCGTTTACGCGTCGCTTTGATTTTTCAATTTCTTTAATTAAAATTTTTACCTTTGCTTCGATTGTCGCTAATTCGACTAACGATTTTAACAAAGTTTGCAGTTTTTCAATTAAAGTATCAAATGCGCTATTTGTTGCAACTAAATCATAATTTAAAGTAAGGCTTTGTTCAGTTAAGGAAAGTTTTGGCAAATCAACACCCATTAACTTTGCAAAACCAGCATGTAATGTATGTGCGTGTTGTGTTGCCTTAATCTCATTACGAACAGCACTTTTTGCCATTGTAACCGTTGCGAGACGGTAATAATCTAAAACAACACGAACCGCTTCTTCAAAACTTATACGCAAAGTTTTATATTCGTGAATGATCGGTATGAACGAATGGATAAGTTCATCTTGCTTATCTTTTAAAAGCTTGTGGCCGCGTGTTGTTGTTTCCAATTGTTTCCGCAACCGTTGCAATTCCATTCGTGTTGGATTAATTTGTTTTGCCACTACGTTTCCTTATTCCTTATAATATTTTTCAACTAATTCGGGTGAAATTCGTTTTAATTCACTCCGCGGTAATATACTTAATAACTTCCACCCTAAATCAAGCGTTTCACTAATTGGTCGGTTCGTTTCAAAACCTTGAGAAATATATTGTTTCTCAAATTCATCAGCAAAAACAGCATATTTTTGATCAATTTCCGAAAGTGCCGAGTCACCTAAAATAAGTGAGAGCTCTTTAGCGTCTTTCCCACGCGCATACGCGCTAAACAGTTGATTCATTGTGTCTGCATGGTCTTCACGCGTTTTACCTTTACCAATTCCTTTATCTTTAAGACGGGATAATGATGGTAAAACATCGATCGGTGGCGTTAACCCTTTCATGCTTAAAGCACGTGACAATATAATTTGCCCTTCGGTAATATAACCGGTTAAGTCCGGAATTGGATGCGTTTTATCTTCTTCTGGCATCGTTAAAATCGGAATTTGCGTAATTGAACCATCGTTCCCCTTAATGCGTCCTGCTCGTTCATAAAGCTCCGCTAGATCAGTGTACATATAGCCAGGATATCCGCGACGACCTGGTACTTCTTTACGAGCGGCGCTAATTTCGCGGAGCGCTTCAGCATAATTTGTAATATCCGTTAAAATAACAAGGACGTGCATTCCTAAATCAAATGCCAAGTATTCCGCTGCAGTAATCGCCATCCGTGGCGTCGCAATCCGTTCAATTGCCGGGTCATTTGCCAAGTTAATAAACATAACAGTGCGATTAAGTGCATCACTTTCAGCAAATGCTTCACTAAAGAAGTTTGCTTCTTCAAACGTAATACCAATCGCTGCAAACACAACAGCAAACTTTTCATCTTTACCTAAAACAGCAGCTTGTTTCGCAATTTGTGCAGCAAGCTTATTATGTGTTAAACCTGAGGCACTAAAAATTGGGAGCTTTTGTCCTCGTACTAATGTATTTAATCCATCAATCGCACTAATACCCGTTTGAATAAATTCATTCGGATAGTTGCGAGCAACTGGATTAAGTGGTACACCGTTAATATCAACACGTTTAAACGGAATAATGTGGCCTTTACCGTCAATTGGACGACCTAATCCGTCAAACTTTCGACCTAAGATATGTGGTGAAACACCAAACGTAACACCTTGGTTCGTAAACACGGCTTTGGCATCATCAATTTTTAAACCTTGACTGCTTTCGAAAAGTTGCACAACGGCTTTATCGTTATCAATCTCCAGTACTTTACCAAGCCGTTCTTCACCATTGCTTTGGATAATGCGCACTAATTCATCAAACTTAACATCACTAACGTCTTCAACAACCATCAGTGGGCCAACAACTTCTTTAATTGTTTTAAATGCTTTAATTGCCATTATTTTTCCTCCGCTAATGCCTGGAAGGCAAGTTTGATTTCATTTAGTAATTGATCGTAATGCGCAACATACTCTTCTTCTTTAACGTATTTTGCGTGTCCAATCTTTTCGTTTACACTAAGTGTTTCCATATCACGATATAACGCACCGTGATTAAGTGCTTTGTTTGCTTCATCACTCCACGTAAGAATCAGTTCCACCATCCGGTATTGTTTACCAAGTGATGTGTAAGTATCAACTTCGTGGAACGCATTTTGGTGCAGGAAGTCTTCACGTATCATTTGAGCAACATGGAGCTTAATTCGGTCACGCTGACTGAGTGAATCAATTCCCACAAGGCGCACGATTTCTAAAAGTGACTCTTCATCTTGTAAAAGCTCTTTTACACGATAAACTTGGTCTTTCCAGTTTGCGTGTGTTTCATTATGATATTTATAAATATCTTCATCATATAGTGAGTAGCTCTTTAGCCAATCGATTGCTGGGAAATGTCGTTTATACGCTAAATTTGCACTTAACCCCCAGAATACTTTGACGATACGTAGCGTCGCCTGGCTAACCGGTTCGCTCGTGTCACCACCAGGGGGCGAGACAGCCCCAATTGCCGTAATTGATCCTAGACGTTTTTCACTAGCAAGCGTTTCAACGATCCCCGCGCGTTCATAGAAATCACTAAGACGCGATGCTAAATATGCGGGATAACCTTCTTCACCCGGCATTTCTTCAAGGCGTGAGCTCATTTCACGGAGCGCCTCGGCCCATCGTGAAGTTGAGTCGGCCATAATCGCAACGCGATAACCCATATCGCGGAAATATTCAGCAATTGTAATACCGGTGTACATCGATGCTTCACGCGCAGCTACGGGCATGTTTGACGTGTTCGCAATTAAAACAGTCCGATTCATAAGTGAAAGTCCGGTTTGTGGATCAACGAGTTTTGGGAATTCATGTAAAACGTCAGTCATTTCATTGCCCCGTTCTCCGCAGCCAATATAAATAATTAAATCAGCATCCGCCCATTTTGCTAACTGGTGTTGGACAACTGTTTTACCACTACCAAATGGACCCGGAATTGCAGCGATACCACCAGAAGCAATTGGGAAAAGTGTATCAATGATCCGCTGTCCCGTTACCATCGCTTCGCGTGGTGCACGTTTTGTAACGTATGGTCGTTTTTTCCGAACGGGCCATGATTGGAGCATTGTAAGTTTGTATTCACCGGTTGCAGTTTCAATTGTCGCAACATGTTCTTCAATTGTGAATTCACCTTCTTTAATAAATGTTAATGTTCCTTCAACGCTCGGGGGCACCATAATATAGTGCTTAACTGCCTTCGTTTCGTTAACATAACCAATGAAGTCTCCTGCCTTTACCTTTGCACCTTTTTTAACAAGACTCATAAATTTCCATTTTTTAGTGCGTGATAATTTCGGAACCATAACTCCAACCGGTATAAAAGAGCCGTGCCCATCATAAATTGTTGTTAAAGGACGTTGGATTCCATCAAAAATCGCCTCGATTAAGCCCGGTCCTAATTCTACTGAAAGTGGTTCTTTTGTTAAAACAACTGGTTCACCTGGACCAACACCTGCAGTTTCTTCATATACTTGAATACTTGCTAAGTCATCACGCAGTTCGATAATCTCGCCAATTATATGGTTGTCACCAACAAGCACGACGTCATATACTTGCGCGCTTTTCATTCCGCTTGCAACAACAAGAGGGCCACTAACTTTTACAATTTTTCCGTTTAATGTTTCCATATTATCACCTCTACAATAAATCAATTCCGATTGATTTACGAATACTTTCTTTTACATCTAACAACGCTTTATCTTTATCATCATCCGTAAACGGAATCGATAAATAAAGCGGATATATCGTCGTTTGGTTTTCGCTAACTTGTTCAAAATATGCTGCGAAAACTGTGTCAAACGCAATTATTTTCACATTTTTATCAAGCTCTTTTAGCAATTCACTAATTTCTTCTTCATCACGCACAACATGTACATGAAAACCAATTGCCGCAAAAAGTGTCGCTTCATGCTTATTGCTAATTAAAATTAATTCATGCATTTATTGATAAACCTTTCGTATAAAATAATTTACGTAGTGTATATATTTCATTGAGTTTTTCATTAATATAATATATGAGCGTTGCGTTAACGTCGGGCGAGATGGCGTAGTTGCGGATTTCGTCTCGTAAATAATTTTCAAGCACTTCTTCAAATAAAACGCTACTTACATTGTTTTCAAGCGCAATATTAAGATCCCCACGTACAAATTCAACAACGTTGTCAATACTCCCTAGTGCTAGTTCTTTAATTAAATCTTCTGAATATACGTTTTGTTTTAGCAAACTATTAACGATGTGCTCATTAGCGATATTTTGTTTTTTAGCACGGTACATAATAATAACGTTTTGCACTAAATGTTTTTTGTTTACGAATTCAAACAAATGTTCTTGTGCGCTTTTTTTAATTTGTTCATAAAGATTATTTAAATGGGCGGTTGTTTTATAAAAATCATCCTCACTTGTGTTCGCTCCGAAAAAATACGTATATAACAAATTATCTTTATCAATATACGTTGCAATTTCTGCACTTAACTCGCGGATGGCCATTTTCGCTAGTGTTTCGAAGTCACTAACTATTTTCGTCTGCACAAGATTAAGGTTTAAGAAAAAATCAATTTGCTTATGCTCCGGAAAGGAGGCGAAGACATCATAGTCACCGCTTGTTAGTAACGCGGAAAGTTTCGCGTCAAGTACGCCTTTTAAATATTCGTTATTCATCACCAAATAATTCTTTATAAATGTTTTGTTCGTGGACACGTTGGTAATCGTCCACAATTTCTTTAAAATCAAAAATTAAGTCAAACTTAACTCCACTTAATAAAAAACCTTCATTAATTAAAACTGGTTCTTTGCTGAGTTTAAATTTGTATTGCTTGTTGCCGCTATTAAGTAAGTCTAAGCTATTTGCGTCTTTAGTTGATGAAAATGCTGTCAAATACTTGTCATAATTAGCTTTTGAAACTTGAATTGCCTCTGTCCCTGTTACAGTTTGATTTGCAAGTAATTTGTGTACATATTTTAATAAATCGGTTTTTGTTAATTTGCACAAAGCATTATAAGCTTCACTAAACACATCCACTACAATTTCTTGCCGTGTTTGTTCAACAAAATTCGCCAAGTCACGTGCTTGCCGTTCTTCATGTGCGGCAATTTTGTTTTTAGCGTCTAGTTTAGCCTCCACTGTAAAGGCAGTGTTTTGCTCTGTAATGCTTTTTTGAAGCGCGCTCGTTTTCTTATCCGCTTCTTTTTTTGCACTAGCAACAAGCGCATTTGCTTCTTTTGTTGCTTCGTCAATAATTCGTTCGTAAATCGGCTTTTTCATAACGCCTCCTTACACCGCAATGTACATTAAAACACTAACTAATAACGCTAAAATTGCGTATGTTTCAACAATCGCAGTCATTGTCATACCGCGTGCTGACATTGTCGGTTTTTTAGCAGTCATCGCAATCGCACTCGCGGCCATTTTTCCTTGGTAAACTGCTGAAACTAAACCGACCATTGCAATTGGAATCGCGGCCGATAAAAGCATTAAACCTTCCGCGTCAGTTAATGCCGCTGGTGTACCACCAATTAACCCAGCACGGACTAAAATTAAAATTGCAATTAAAAATCCGTAAATTCCTTGCG
Source organism: uncultured Staphylococcaceae bacterium (assembly GCA_964635805.1). Taxonomy (GTDB): domain Bacteria; phylum Bacillota_I; class Bacilli_A; order RFN20; family CAG-826; genus UBA1361. The sequence continues at coordinate 6,548 of CAZWRR010000014.1, read as the reverse complement.
TGCCTGGTAGTGCTTGTAAAATTAACACACGTCCAAACAATTCCGGTTTTTCACTAATTACGCCCGCGGCAGCTTTACCGCCCAAGGCAACACCGATTGCCGAACCAATCCCGGCTAAACCTGCAGCAAGCGCAGCACCAACTACTGCGTATACTATTGCTATACTCATATTATTCAATCTCCTTTTTTACTTCATTAATATATTTTAATTTATATGTGAAAGGCGTAAATAAATACCCGCCTCCTTCATAAAACTTTCCAAAAAACTCTAAATATTGTAAGCGACCATCATGGACGTAGGCACTAAGTAAGCCCATAACAAAGTTAAATAAGTGGCCAACAATATAAATAATAATGGCAAAGAAAATGCCAATTATGCTGCCAGAAACCATTCCGGCAAGTAAGTTCATCGTAAACGCAATAACTGCGGTTGATAAACTAAGCGCTAAAATGCGTGAATAACTTAAAACGTCACTTAAGTAACTTGTTACGTTATAGAGCCCGCCTAAACCACCAAGAATCTTGCCTGTAATCTTTTTGCTTTCGCGCCCCGCTAAAGTTAAAATTAAAAGAAGGCCAAGACCCGCAACAATAATTCCTACAAGCATTGGCTTGACGACAACCGCAAGACCAATTCCTAGTAATACTAAAAACCAGCTTAAACCATCAGCAAGTGCGCCAAGGATGTTTTTACGTTTAAACTCAATTGCCATTTTCATCACTAGCCCGGTCATTATGTGTAGTGCACCAAGCACAAGCGAGAAAATAAGCATCGGCAATGGATCGTTTACCGGCTCAAATACAATTGAGGAAAGATTGGGATTACCAAACCACCCACCAATTATTTGTAATAAATCAACCTCGAATCCAAAAACGCTACCAAACAATATCCCGAACACAATTGCAGGTACGCCAGAAAAAGCAAAAATCATCGCTAATTGACGTAATTCACCTTTTGGCTTTTTAAATTTAACAAATAAAGCGAACACAACAAGCATCACTAAACCATAGCCGATGTCGCCCATCATAATACCGAAAATTATCCAATACCAAATTGACATAATTGGATTGGGGTCAAATTCAGTTGGATGCGGAACGCTAAACATGTTCGTAATTGTTTCAAATTGACGAACGAACCAATTGTTTTTTAACGCCGTTGGCACTAACTCATCGTGCGGTGTATCTAAAATATCAACATCACAACTTAGTGACTTTGTCATTTTTTTTGTAAATTTGTCAACATCTGCGCTTATTACCCATCCATCAATATAAACCGTCTTTTCTGTCTCTTTTGCAGTAACGGTTTTTCGAAGTGCTTCGTTATAAACGAAGTCATAATATGTTTTTAAAAGTGGAACCTTTGCCCCAAATTCTTTTAACGATTCACGGAGCTTTGCAATTTCGTTAGCGTTTTCTGTGCTTTCTAACGTTAAAAGCGGGATAAGATTTTGTAATTTTCGTTCGTATGTCGGCAAAGTTTTTGTTTCATACCCATATGCATTCATTAATTTTGCTGCTTCGCTACTTTGTGCAAATTCATAACCTAATGCACCAAAGGCAAACTCAAGATTGCGTGAAGATTCTTCAAAGATGAATCCAAGTGTCGCGGTTTTTGTTTTAAACTCTTCATAATTTGCCAAAGGAATCATCCCTAAATTAATTTGTGTATAATGCAAATACTTCAAATCGCTCGTCGCAATCGGTAAATTTTCAAACGGTGTCATTAACATTAATTGTTCAGCAATAGCAACATTTCGTTGTTCAAGTTTTTCAATTGTTTGTAGTGTTTGATCGACCGCCAATACTACTTGTTTTGCTTCTTCATTATTTGCATCAAATTCATTTTCTGCCACTTCAATAAAGGCAAAAAAGTTTCGCTTTTCAAAAGGTTTTAGTATTTCAATCGTGCTTTCAATTTGTTTCAAAATGTTTTGATCCTCACTTTGAAGAGTTGGGTTCTCAACATGATTAAAAAGCATAAAATTACCTGTTTTTTGCAGACTTTCGATTAAACGTTCTTTTTCGCTCTTTAACGTAACAACACGAACCTTTTTAACGTCAACAATCATTTTGTTAAGTCCTTTACAACCGCTGCAACTATTTTTTGTTGCTTGCTACTTACATCTTTTTTTATGTTTTTCGCAAGTTCAATTCGTTCTTCAGCAAACTTTGCATCAATTGTTCGTTGTTTTTCAAGCGTTGATTCAGTTAATTCTTTATTAAGTTTTTGGCGTTTTTGATGGCCATCATTTTCCAAGCTTGAAATTTTCGTTGCGCTATCACGTTTAATTTGTTCAACTTCCGCTTTGGCACTATCGACAAGTTGCTTCGCCGTTTGCTCCGCATTAATTATTTTTTCAAGAGTGCTCATGTTGCTCCTTTCTACTTATTGTGTATGAACACAATAAAACATAGTTCATAATACTTCACTAAATATAATACCATGTTTACATGGTAAAAGCGTTGCATCAATTTGTAAAAATACGATTTTATGCGTTTATTGTTTTATTTAAGTGTGTTTTACAGTAAATTATAAAGAAAATTTATTCAAAAAGTCTACAGCATCATCTTCAGGCATTGGCCGCGCCAAGTAATATCCTTGCGCGTAATTGCAGTTGTAATTTTGCATAATTTCATACTGCTCTTTTGTCTCAATGCCTTCGGCAACAATAACGTCGGCGAGCTTGAGACACATTGAAACAATGTCACCTGCAATTAGTTTATCTTTTGTTTCGTGAGTCAACTTGCTAACAAAAGCGCGATCAATTTTAATTGACCAAAATTCCATATCTTGGATTAAGGAAAGGGAGGAATAGCCAGTACCGAAGTCATCAATAGCGAGCCTGATACCTAAGTTAGAAAGGGCACTAACTGATTCGTTAATTTTTTCAAAGTTTTCAGCATAAATATGCTCGGTCAATTCAAGCACAAGGCGGGTTAAATCAATATCAAACTCAGTAGCCAACTTTTCAAGTTTATCAGGGAGCATTTGGTCCAACAATTGTGTAGTCGAAAGGTTGACCGAAACAATTTGTCGTTCGTATCCTAAGGCTTTTAGACGCGCAAGAAAGGCGAACGAAAGTCGGAATATCTTTAATCCCAAAACAACACTAAAGCGGTTTTTCTCAGCTAACTCAAAAAGTTCAAGTGGATTAATGTAGCCGAATTTAGCACTGTTATAGCGCGCAAGTGCTTCAAAACCAATAGGTTTGCCAGTTTTTATACTAAATACGGGCTGATAGTGCATTGCAAGCCCACCAAATTCGAATGAACGCATGAGTTCGCGCAATTCAGTAACAAGCATTTCTTCACGTAAAATTGTGTTTTGTAATTCTTCTGTGTAGTGTTTAATTTCGATTAAACTTTTTGTTCGAAGTGCTTCTTCTGAAGCCATTAATGTCCGGTTCAGTATTTGTTCACCGATAACAATATCACCTAAGTCTCGCGTGCATTCTTGCGTGTATGTGACACCAAAGCCGCACCGAACCATCTCCCGACGAAGCGTGCCAATAATTTGTTCACGAACTGCGTTGTAAAATTCGGTTACTTTCTCTTCACTTAAGTGATAGCGGAAATGATATGTGAAATGTTCTTCTTCTGTTAAATATAACTTCGCTCGAGAAATTGAAATTTCTTTCATCTTGTCGGATAATGAATTTTTAACATTTAAATAATAATCGTGACCATGAACGCTACTTGTGCGTCGGATATCGGACAAGTTAATCGTTATGAATGTATGTTTTTTATCTAAATTGATTTTCTCAATATCAGCAATAAATGACTTACGGTTAGGAAGTTTTGTTTGTTCATCGAATAAACTTTTAAATTCCAATTCTTTTTCGGCCTTTTTTAAATTATCAATATCTAAAATAACGCCCTCAATCCCGATAACATCGCCATTTTTATCAAAAATCGCTTCGCACTGCTCTAAAACCCATTTAATTTTATTGTTTTTTGTTTTTATTTGATATTGGAAGTTACCCGTTTTCCGCGTTCTTACCATTTCATCAACTGCATCATGCACCATTTGCCGATGTTTTTTGACAATAATGTTCTCATATGAAAGTAATTTGTTATTAATTAATTCAGCGGGTTTATAGCCAGAAAGAGACTCTATTTGCTTGCTTAAGTATTCCATTGTGAATGCTTTATCATTTTTGCAGCGGTAGACAGTGCCTGGGATTGACTGTACTATTCGCGTTTTACTTTCAATTGTGTCACGCAAGTTACTCTCTAATTTTCGTTGCTTTGTAATATCTTGGATAATTACAAACGTAATATAACTTTCATCACCTTCGAGATAGAGCATATTGTAATGTACACTAACCCAGCGAAGTTCCCCGTTTGGCCAAAAAATACGTTTCTCAATATCAACCGTTGTCACACCGCTTTCGCGGACGTTATCAAGGAGTTTCTTTTCTTTGGCGCGATCATCGGGATGCGTAAATGCCCCATAGTTTGAACCAAGAATTGTATACGGATCGCGACCAATGATTTCCGCAAATCTTTTGTTAAACATACTCTTTTCGGGGTCGCTATCTTGAACAATACCAACTCCAAATGGAGATTTAAAGAAAAAATCACGCCAAATTGTTTTTTTGTTAACCATGGCGATATTAGATTTGGCAAAAGTGAGACCCCATGCCGTTATTTCTTCACCATCACACGGGAAAATACAATAATTTTCTTTTTCCACGCCGAGTTCGTCAAGTTCATTGGCAAATTCACGGGTTACAATAATATAAAAATTAATTGGACCTAGTAATAGACGCAATTTCATGAAGCTATGAACAGTCCTTTTCTCTTGGACAAAATAATCAACAATGATCGTAGTAATGTTATGTTTACTTGTCAATTCAGCAATTGCAACTTCAAAATCATTGACAACTACAACATTAGTCTTTCCGAAACTTTTGATAACCTTTTCGCGAATATTTAAATTCGTAGTGATTAAAAGTGCGCGTGGCTTATACATACTGATAATATTTTATCATTATTTAAATAAATAATGGGCAATAATTGTATATTTTTGTTATTTTCTTTTCAAAACAACAATCGTCTCAACGTGGGGTGTGCGGGGAAACATATCTATTGCCTCGAGCGCAGTAACCTTAAACTCACTTAAAAGCAATTTTAAATCACGCGCCAATGTTGCCGGATTACATGATATATACACGAATTTGCGAATATTTTCCTTCATTGTCGCATTAATAAAATCAGGTAATAATCCTTTGCGTGGCGGATCAACAATTATCGTATCTATTGTTTTTGCTTCCTCACGATTTAATAAAAAGTCCGTCACATCATTTTCATAAAATGTAACGTTTTTTATGTTGTTTTGCATCGCGTTGTTCCTAGCGTCGTTTACTGCTTCTTTTACAATTTCAACACCAATTGCGTGTTTAACGCTGCGGCTTGCGAGTAATGTAATTGTGCCGGTGCCTGCATATGCGTCGAGTACCACATTTTCTTTCGTTAATTCCGCTAGTGTCATTGCGCGTTCATACAAACGCTCTGCTTGAACTGTATTAATTTGTAGAAATGACTTACTTGATGCTTTAAAAGTAAGACCGAGCAAATTCTCTCTTATATAGTTTTTACCAAACAACACTTTTTCTTTTTCGCCCAAAATAACATTAGTGCGTTTATTATTAATGTTTTGTACCACCCCTGTTATATCTGGCACCGAACTTACTAATTCACTAACAAACTCATTTAACCGCTCAATTTCCGCCTCTTTTGTAATAAGAACGACTAAAACATCGTCAGTGTAATGACTTGTGCGAATCATTACTTTACGAAACATTCCTTTATGAATACCTTCATCGTAAACCGTGTAATTAAATTTAGTAATAAGTTGTTTGACTGCATTCATAATTTTTGCAGTAATTTTATTATCTAAGTGTGTCTGCTCCATCGCAACAATTTCATGCGTGCGAAAGCGATATAAACCCGATATAACTTTGCCGCTTTTTGTGCTACCAAGTGGCAAAACGGTTTTGTTGCGATAAAAATAAGGTTGCTCCGCTTTAATAATTTGGCTAACTTTAAGTTCTTCACCGCCAATTACGCGTAGGGCCCGTTCAATCTTCTCTTTTTTGTGTTCTACTTCTTTTTCATACGCTAGCTGGGTAAACTGACATCCGCCCAAATGAATAGTCTCTTTAATGAGTGGTTCAATGCGATCGCTTGATTGTTCAATAAAGCGAACAATTTTCCCTAGTGAAAAATTACGTTTCACTTTTGTTATTTTAATTTCTGCAATCTCACCGATTATTAAATTATTAACAAATATTGTTTCGTTTTCATATTTTGCAACACCGATACCGTCGGAATTATAATCAACACCAGTTGCAGTTATAATATTATCACTTGAATTTACAACATCTTTAGCCAAAAGTTGAAACTTTTCATCTTTATATTCAGCGTTTGCTAAAAGTAAACTAGAACTTACAATTATAGAGCATACAATTTTACGCATTTACCACCAACGTTTTTCCTGTATAATCATGAAATGTTCTTCTTCCATCATTAAAAAATCCAATTAA
>CAZWRR010000013.1:0-15703 GCA_964635805.1 uncultured Staphylococcaceae bacterium | reverse complement strand
GCCAACCGAAAAACGCTTTTAAGCGCAGAAATAGCGACAAAAACATCACCCCCACATTTAGTGATTATCCAAGTTAATGACGATTTCGCAAGCAACAAATACATTGGCGGCAAATTAAAAGATGCCCACGAAGTAAATATGCAGGCGACACTTATCAAACTTGACGTTAACACGAGCGAAGCGGCGCTCCTTACTGTAATTGCAAAATATAATAAAGACAAGTCCGTGCACGGCATTATCGTACAAATGCCGCTACCACGACATATTAATGAGCAAATCGTTAAGGAAAGTATCGCGCCTGATAAAGATGTCGACGGATTTCACCCACTTTCCCGTTATAAAGCGTGTACCCCTTTTGGCATTATTAATTATTTGAAAGCGAATAACGTTAATTTAATCGGTGAAAATGTTTTGGTTATTGGTCGCAGCAACATTGTCGGTAAACCTGCTGCTCAATTATTTTTAAATGAACACGCAAACGTTACAATTGTACATTCAAGGACAAAAACAGCGGATTTAAACAATTTTATTGCGCACGCAAAAATTATTATTGTAGCCGTGGGAATTCCACATTTTATTCACGAACAAAAAATGCGCAAAGACGCTATTTTAGTTGATGTCGGCATTAATTATGTAGATGGCAAGCTTACGGGCGATGCCGCACCTAATTTACCAATTGCAATGCAAACACCAGTCCCAGGCGGGGTTGGCTTACTTACACGATTAACGTTAATTGAAAACGTAATGGAGGCTTATAAACATGGAATTTAAAATTGAAAACACATTTGTCTACGGCTTAGAACGCGCCGTAAAAGCAAGCGGTAACCCGATGCGCACGGCAATTGAATTAGGGGAGCTGCATGAAGGCGACATCAAACGGGCGAAGTTGCTTGGCCAAACAAAAAGTGGCGAGGGACACGACAATTACTTAAAAGGTATTTTAGTGCACGTTGATGTTACCGCACCATTTTTTTGGTGGAAAGAAGCACAACGCTACCATTGGTTTGATTTCGTATCGAGCCAGTCAACGATGCACAGTTTACTAAAATTTAAAATTGAAGAACGGTGTGTAAGTGATACAGACACACGCATTTATCCAATTTTAGAAGAGTTAGTTGCGGATTATAACGCAATTGACGATGCAGACAAAGACGAGAAAAAAGCCGCATGGCGTAAAATAATTGCAACACTCCCGAGCGGATTTTGTTTAACAGCGACGATGACGACAAATTATCAACAACTCAAAACAATGTATTTCCAGCGTCGGCACCACAAACTCCAAGAATGGCATGTGTTTTGCGATTGGTGTTTGACACTCCCCCACTTTAAACAATTTATTTTGAAAGAAGGATTATAAAATGAAGAAGACTGATTTAAAAAAATATGCGCGTCTTGTTGTTAAAACGGGCGCAAACGTCCAAAAAGGACAAGACGTTATCATTATGGCCGAACTTGAACAAGCGCCATTCGTGAAAATGGTCGTTGAAGAAGCGTATCGCGCAAAAGCCAATCGGGTAACGGTCGAATGGATGGATGACGACTTAACAAAATTACATTATAAATATCGTAGTGTTAAATCGTTATCACACTTAGAAAAATGGGAAATCGAGCGGTTCCAGTATTACGTTGATAAATTACCAGTGCGGATATATATTGAATCAAGTGATCCAGATGGCGAACGCGGTATTGACCAAAAGAAACGCGCGGAAGCAGCCCAAAATACATTTAAAATAATTAAACCGTATCGTGATGCGTTTGAAAACAAGCACCAATGGACGATTGTTGCGGCAGCAGGGGTGAAATGGGCACGGAAATTATTTCCAGAGCTTCCACCAAAACAAGCACAGAAAAAACTGTGGGATGCGATTTTAACCGCAAGCCACGCATATGGGAATCCGCTTTTAAACTGGGAAGAACATAATGCACGCCTTCATGAAAAGGCCCAAAAGCTTAACGACTTACATTTAGTCGAGCTACGTTACACCGCAAGTAACGGTACAAACTTTAAAGTTGGATTAATGGAGCAAGCGCGCTTTTTAGCAGGCGGAGAAAAAACCCAAGGACGTGGTGTTTTCTTTAATCCAAATATTCCGACGGAAGAATGTTTTACGACACCAAAGCGTGGCAAAGCTGAAGGCATCGTCCATGCAACAATGCCACTTTCGTATCGCGGTGAAGTGATTGACGGGTTTTGGTTTAAGTTCGCTAACGGCAAAGTCGTCGACTTTGGCGCAAAACAAAACGAAGAACTTTTAAAGCAAATGTTAGATATGGATGAAGGTGCACGCTACATTGGTGAAGTTGCGCTTGTTCCAAAGGAATCACCAATTAACGAAATGGGTATTTTATTTTACTCAACACTATATGATGAAAACGCATCGTGTCATATCGCCCTTGGTATGGGTTATAGTAACACTGTTCGTAATTATGACAAATACACACTTGAAGAACTCCGCGACTTAGGTGTTAACGATTCAATGATTCACGTCGACTTTATGATTGGTACGGATGATATGAAAATCGTCGGAAAAACAAAAGAAGGAAAGGAAGTTGTTGTCTTTAAAGACGGCACTTGGGCAATTTAATGAACAAACCACGGAAAAAACGTGGACCACTTTTTATTACTTTAATAGCGTTATTGAGTTTAGTTGGCGTTTTTGTCTTAACAGTCGCAGGCTATGTTGTTTATATTATTGCTGACTATAGTCGCGTTGGCGATATTAGTTTGACTGTAAATAACAATGACCAAGCATTAATTAATGAAAGTGAAATCGGCACAAAAGAGTTCCGGATTTCCACATATAACATTGGTTTTGGTGCGTACGAGCGTGAATATAGCTTCTTTATGGACGCATCCGTTTTCAAAGATGAATACGTTGAAAGTCAAAAACGAAAAGAAACAGTCGGCGCTAAAGCACATGCATTTAGTAAAGATCACGTGCTTGTAAACACAACAGGTGCTTATCAAACGATGAATGACCAACCAGCTCTCGATTTCTTGCTTTACCAAGAAGTTGATTTTGGTTCGACCCGTAGTTTTGATGTTGACCAATACGAAATGGGTAACGTCGCCCATAGCGAATACGCGAACTTGTTTGGCGTTAATTACCATTCAAGTTACTTAATGTATCCGTTCCACGAACCAATTGGTAGTTCGTATTCTGGTATTTCGACGTACGCAAAATACAAAGTAAATAAAGCTGAACGTTATGACTTTGAAATCACTGATAGTTTCTTTGGTAAGTTTTTTGATTTAGATCGTGCATTTACAATTGCTGAATTTCTAATTGAAGGAAGCGCAAAAAAGCTTTACATCATTAATGTTCATATGTCGGCCTATGATGAAAACGGCGTTGTGCGCAAAAAACAACTTGAGCAATTAAAAGGAATATATAAAGATGTACGCGATATTGATGGCGCGGATAATTACGTTATTATTGGTGGCGACTTCAATCACGATTTAGTAATCGATGATCCGCGGCCTGAAGCCCAGGCGTATCGTGAGCGGTTTAATAAACAAGAGACAGACGGTTTACAAACAGATTGGTATAACTATTTACGGCTTGATAATAGTAAGCACGGTGCGAAACATCCAAACGTATGGGGCGAGGAAGAAGAATACGTCTATGACTTTAAAAACACAGACCTTGTCGCTGCAGGTCCACTAAACTTAGAAACATGTCGTGATGCATCGCTTCCATTTGGCGACGCGAATGAAAACGGTATTCTTGATAACTTCATCGTTACAATTGATGGGTTCCTTGTTAGTAGCAATATTGAAGTGCTTGATGTTTTAACAATTGGAAGTGGTGAAGGTGGTCAACCAGAACCATTACAAGATTCGACTCATCCGGCGTACGGTAAAGGTTTTGTTTATAGCGACCACAACCCAGTTGTGATGGATTTCAAATTATTAGCGTAAAGTTAAATTATAATTATATTTAAAAGATTGGTAAAACTAACAGAAAACTCTGCTAAAATGAGCTTTTTGTTATAAGTATCAATCTTTTTTATTTGTGTGGTTACGTGTTTAATAAAACCTTTATCATAATAATGAATTTCAACTGTTTCACCCGCATATTGCGTAAGTATTTCGTTTATTTCATTTTTTATATCCGTGCTTATTAGCGGTTTCTCAATCTTTTTGTTTTCCGCTTTCATCTTATTTAAATACACAGCTTGCTCGCGCAAACTTTGGAATGGCAAAAACTTTTTCATGCCGCGGCTCATTTATTATGTCCCCCAATTTGGCGGATTCGTTTTAAATATGTACTTGCTTCTGTAAGTGCGCTAGCGCGCATAATTTTATCTTTGCCAAACCGTAAACGTAAGTCATCGATTGTGTTCCAAAGTGCGATGTCTTTATTGTTTTGCCCAAGATAATCAGCAATTAAACTTAATTGCTCATGCGTGTTTTCACTTAAGCCGCTTAAGCTTAAATGGATTGAGCGGATTTTCGCGCGGACATTAAAGTGATTAAATGTTTCAAGAAAAGCGCCGTAAAGTTCAGTATTTCCATTACTTGGTAGTAATAAACTCATCGATTTGCTATACGTTTTATTGTGTGGCTTTGCTGTCGATACAACTAAAGCAACTTTGCGGGCTTTTAAATTGTTTTTACGTAAACGCAAGCATAATTCATCAGTCATTTCTTGCATTAAAACTTTCACTTCACTCGCGGAATAATCGCGATTTAAAACTTGTCCGCTCGTAAAACTTTGGTTTTTTGGAACATACGGCTCGTTAAGCACAGTGTTGTCAATACCATGCGCGTGTTCCCAAAGTTGTTCACCCATGATGCCAAAATGTTCATGCATTTTTGTTTTTGGGTATTTAGCAACGTCTTCGAGTGTATAAAGTCCAAGTTTGTGAAGTCGCCGCTCATAACCTCTACCGATTCCCCAAATTTTTGACAGTGGTTTTATCGTCCATAGTTTTTGCTGGACGTCCACTTTGTGCCAACGTGCGTAAAACTTTGGATTTGTTTTTGCTTCAAGATCAAGCGCACACTTTGCTAAAAACATATTCGGCGCAATACCAACAGTGACATAAAGGTTGAAGTGCGTTTTTATTTCGGCCATTAAAAATTCAATAAGTTGTTCGGGTGTTTTTTTGTATAAGTCTAAATATGGCGTTAAGTGTAAAAAAGTTTCGTCAATTGAATACGGATACCAATCTTCTTCCGCAAAGTAATTTAAGAGTAGTGCATTAAATTCCGTGCTTTTCTTTACGTATTCTTCCATATTTGGTTTTGCGTAAATTATTGGCAAGTTTTTTGGCAAATCAAACTTACGCATAATATTTTTAAGCCCCAAACTTTTTAAATACGGTGTAACCGCCATAATAAGTGCACCTGGACCTCGTGCTTCATCACAAACGACAAGTGGGGTGGTAAACGGATCAAGGTTACGTTTCGCACATTCAACACTTGCATAGAAACTTTTTAAATCAATAACCGCATATACTTTTTCCATAAACTTATTTTACTGAAAAAAGATAGTGAAAAAATTGACGATTACTATCAAAAATCTCATATGAAATTATTATCTTTTTCGTGTAAAATAAAACAAGGGGAGGTATTGCCATGATTCCTGATTACATTTTATTAGGTTTGCTAATTGCCATCAACATAATTGGTATAGTTATTATCGTTGTGTTGCTAAAAAGAAAAAAGCATGGTGAACCAGTTAAAGTCGAAATTAATGAAGAAGAGACGTTGCGACAAATTAAATTTATGCATGAAAAAATCGCCACGCTTAAAGTCGAACTTGAAAGTTCGTTCAAAGAACGATTTGGTGAACAAACAGAAAAGATTAATGAAAACGATCAAAAATTCTTAGCGAAAATGCAAAGTGAAATTGATACGAAGTTAGAGAAGCTGCTTGAAAGTGTGCAAAAGAAAATGACGGAAGACGCGAATGTTACGAAAAAAACATACGGTGAACTTGGTGAAAAAATTCAAGCAATCACAAGTATGAAAGAAGAACTTGATAGTTTTTCAAGCGACGTTAAAAATTTAGCAAACGTCATCAGTGGCGAAAATCAAAAACGTGGTAAGTTTGGTGAGTTTTTATTAGAAAACATTTTAGGCCATGTTTTTGCAGGACTGCCAGATTTATACACAACACAAAAAAGCATTGGTAATGTACGCCCGGATGCGATTATTTACTTACCGCGCGAGCAAAACAATAAACTTTGTATTGACGCTAAATTCCCATACACAAACTTTATTGATGTCTTTGATGAAGAAGGCAATGAAATTCCTGAAGCAAAAAGACAATTTTTGAGTGACGTTAAGACGAAAATTGATGAAGTTAAAGCAAAATATATTATTGCGGGTGAAACACTTGAATACGCATTATGTTTTTTCCCAAGTGATGAAGTATTTAATTACTTACATAACAATTCACCGCAAACAATTGAGTATGCACGTAACAATAACGTCGTCATTGTTTCGCCCTCAACGCTTCAACCGACACTTTATACATTAAGGGCGTTAATGATTGATTATCGTTTAAGTAAAAGACTTATTGAAACAAACCAAGAACTAATTAAATTAGCGAATGATTTTCGTCTACTTGAAGAGCGATGGGGCCGCTTAACTTCACAACTTGATACAGTTATCAATTCACGTGATAATTTCGATCGAACGTTCTCGCGCTTGGCAAATCGGTTCGATAAAATTAACACTGCTAAAGATTTTGACGAAAATTAGTGTTTTGTTTAGCAATTATTTTGATGTTTTGTTAAAATCATTAAATGGTTGGGGCTGTAGCTCATCTGGAAGAGCGCATCGTTCGCAACGATGAGGTAGCGAGTTCGATCCTCGTCAGCTCCACCATTTTTTATTGTCTTGGCTGTTAAAATATAAAAGCACTATTTAATAAACGATTATTTGAAATAATGCTAAAATATTAAATGCCTGCAGCTATGGCGGAACTGGTAGACGCGCTAGTCTCAGAAGCTAGTACTTAATCGTGTGGGAGTTCGAGTCTCCCTAGCTGCACCATTACGCTTTCGAAAAGTATTTTAATAAAAATATACGTAATTTCCTGATTAAATTAAGTGTAAACGCTTTTAAGTGCGCTTTATTGATGGAAGTAGTTGTTAACTAAATAAAATATGTACATATTTTGTATAATGAAATGATGAAAAAAATAAAAAACAAACGCAGTGCGAATATATTTATATTCCTCTTATCATTAGTCGTTATTGTTGTAACGTTTGTTTTTCTTGATCAAGCGCAGATTGTTGAAAACGCACCAGGGTATTACATTCAACCGTTTTCAGTCGTTTTAACTTTACTTGTTGCTTTTGTAATTATTGGCTTAATTACCGCGATTACATTTTATTTAACGCCGCGTTTTCACGTTAGCACAATTACGATTTTGATTATTATTGCATTCACGCTTTTTTATGCAGGCGTCGTATTTAACGTTATTACACAACCTGAAATACAAAACATTACGATGAAAATGCTTGATGGTACGATGGAAAACGTTATTTTAACGCATACGCTTAAGGAAAAGCTTTTTGCGTTAGGGTTAGCGACAGTAAATTATACGTTTATTTTATTCATAACTTTAGTGTTACCAAACCAGCGGCGATTTAGTAATTATGTAAAGGCATTTGCGTTTTTAATTATTGGGGGCGGGCTTGTCGCATTAGTGTATAGTGGCGTTAAAGAGTTTACAATTTATGAAGAAATTATTAAAGACGGGTTTGGGGGCAAAGTCCCACAAAGTTTTGTTGGAAACCGCAACCCGTATGCTTCATTATTACTTACAAGCGAATTATTGCTTCTACTAATGTATTACTTGAATATTAATAAAAAACGACGCTATATTTATATTATTTTAGCTTTGCCTTTTGTGGTTGGAATTCACTTTACATTCTCGAAGACAAACACGGTACTTGCGTATTTATTAATACTATTTTTATTTTATCGCCATCTTTTCACATTAATAAAACGTAGTTTACCCCGTTTTATTATTGAGTTATTATTAAGCACTGCACTTTTTACTATCTTCTTTGTTTTCCGCTTTCATCCAAACGTAAGCGCAACACCACTTGCAACTGTGTTAAATAATTTGTTCCCTGGTAAAATTTTCGAGTCAGGGCGAAGAACGTTCAAAGCTCGTGTTGACTTATGGGCACAAGCATACAATTTAACAATTGCGACACCGCGCACAGCGCTTATTGGCTCGGGCGTTTATTTATCGCGCAAATATTACTTTACTGCAATGAAGTTTTCAACATTAGGATACGGCGTTACCGGTTTTGGGGATTATCATAACGGTTTTGTAGAAGTGATGCATACGTTTGGTTTTGTTGGTTTAGGTGTGTATGTTGTTGTTTTTGTTTTGTTACTTATTGTATTGGCGCGCCGCTTGAAAACAGATCGAAGCCTTGCATTTTACGCTTTAATTAGTTTAATTGTCTTTGCTTTACGCAGTCAAACGGAATCGCTCGTGTTGCTCTCGATTAAGACCGAGGGTGTTATCGCCTCACTAGCTTTTGTTTTACCATTTCTTTTACTAATGAACAGATCACATAAACTTGGATACTCGCCTAACTTAATTAAAAAAAAGTCAGCGAAGTAAATCGCTAACTTTTCAATAATGTTTATTTGATAATTATTCGGCGCGGAAGCCGTATTTTTTTGACATTTCTTCCGTATGTTTAATATGTTCGATATTTGAAAGTTCACTTGCGGCATCATTATCTAAAATAATTGTTGCCTCACCCATATAAAGTTGAATAGCGGTCGAAGTCATTTGACTCGTAATCGGTCCTTCAAGCGCTTTACGCACGATGAACGCTTTTTTAGTGCCGCTTGCAACGAGTATTAGTTTACGTGCATCTAAGATCGTACCAACTCCCATTGTAAGGGCGAAGTGGGGCATCTCATCTTTTGTTAAACCGACTTTTCGGTAAAAGTCTTCATAATTATCATCGATTGTTTGTCGCGTTAGTGCCACAACGTGGGAGCGTGAACCAAGACTGCTACCTGGTTCATTGTAACCCCAGTGTCCATCACGCCCAATACCTAATAATTGCAAGTCAATACCGCCTGCTTTTCTAATTTTTTCTTCGTAACGCGCACATTCTGCAGCAGGATCATCGGTAAACCCATTAAAATAATGGATATTATCCTTTTTAATGTCGATATGTTTAAAAAATTCTTCATGCATATAGCGCGCACTTGATTTATCGAGTCCATACGGTTTAATTACATCAAAACCTTCGCCTAAAAACTCATAAAGCGTAAAAGCAATAACGTGCTTGAAGCTTAATCCTTCTTCTTTATGCATGCGAATAAGTTCGCGATATGTACCAATTGGGGTAAATCCGGTTGCTAAACCAATGACTGATTTCGGGTTTTCCCGAATTTGCTTTGCAATTTGTTTAGCAGCAGCTCGTGACATCGCTTCATAATCATCGCGTATAAAAATAGCCATAATCTCTCTCCTCTTTGCGTGTAGTGATTTACTATATAATAATGATACTATACTTCAACATGTTTTGCCACTGTCAAAACGAGTGCGTTATAATAATAATAAGAAGCGGAGGTAATCATGAATATTTTAATGCTTTTAACCCCGAAAAAAAACGTTGCTTTTTTAACAAATGAGATGACTTTAGAGCAAGCGCTGCACGCTTTTAGAATTAATCGGTTTAGTAGTGTTCCACTCATTGATCGCAAAGGATATTATGTAGGGACAATTACCGAAGGCGATATTTTGCGGTATTTAGAGACAAATAGCTATGAAAACTCATTAACAGCACCATTAAGTAAAATAACGCGTAATCGCGATAATGCTGCGGTAAATATCAATGAAGAAATAACGCAATTGTTACGAATTTCTTTACACCAAAACTTTATTCCTATTTTAGATGACCGCGGGTATTTCATCGGGATTGTTACACGGAAAGATGTGTTGCAATATTTCTTTGACAAGATGAATGTTGGCGAAAGTATCGACACTAAACGAAACCCAGTGCTTCAAGCACTTTATTCGCGCCGCAGTATTCGTAAGTTTAGTAATGAAAAAATTGATGAAAATATTATTAATGAAATACTTGAAAGTGGTTTAATTAGTCCAACTGCCGCAAATCGAAAACCGACCCATATGATGTTTGTTGATGACCAAGAAAAAATAAGTAAGCTTAGTACGGTTCATATTCGCGGAGGGCAATTTGTAAATGCTCCGTACTTATTACTAGTTTTAAACGATGACGAAGTAGAGTTAAACCCGTACACAGCAAATAGTAATGCAAGCGCGCTAACAATGAGTTTACTTTTAGCAATTGATAGTTATGACAAACTTGGTGGGTATTGGATTGCCGCACGTCATCTTGATAATAACCGCGCAATTTGTGATGCGTTAGATATTCCGCCCTCGATCACACTTTACGCAATAATCGCGTTTGGTATTAAAGATGAGTTTAAGCCGGAAAATGAACCGGATAATAACGGACGAATTCATAAAAATAATTGGTAGTAAAATAACGCAATAAGTGATTTTTCTTCTTAAAACGCTGATTTTTATATGGTATAATAAGAGTGGAGGCAAAATGGCAAAAAATATTATAGTAGTAACTGGTAGTGTTCGAAAAACAGGAAATAGTGCACTCTTAGCGAACGCTTTTATTAAAGGTGCACGTGGTAATGGTAATGCTATTCAACGCGTTGAAGCAGCTAACCGAAAGTTTTCACCATTCCGTGATGAAGAAAATGCATGGAGAAAAGGAAAACCAAGCTTAATTGAAGACGATTTTAATGTTCTTGCCCCATATTTACACGTTAGTGATGTTCTTGTCTTAGCAAGCCCTGTTTACTTTGGCGGCTTTACAAGTGCAATTAAAATGTTTGTTGACAATTTATACGCATATACGCTTACTAAAAGGCGGCGATCATTAAATTTTGAAAAGGCGATTTTACTCGCAGTCGCACGTGATGATGATGAAGATGCATTTTTAGGCATTATTCATGAATTTAAGAGCTTACTTAAACATTTTGAAATTAAAGATTTTGAAATTATTACGGTAGGTGGCGTGCATGAACGTGAAGATATCGTTGGCCATGAAGCGTTAGAGCGCGCAAAAGAGTTAGGAAAAACAATAAACTAGAGGCAGTAATGAAAATACTTGTAACAGGTGGCACCGGATTTATCGGTTCACATACAGTGGTTGAATTAATTAATGCAAAACACGAGGTTGTCATTGTTGACAACCTTTTAAACTCACAAATAGAAGTACTAGATTATATTACCGAAATTACAAAAGTACGTCCCAAATTTTATGAAGTGGATGTTGCTGACTATCAAAAAATGGAAGCGATTTTTATTGCCCATAAATTTGATGCAATTATTCATTTTGCCGGTTTAAAAGCTGTTGGTGAAAGTGTTGAAAAACCGTTACTTTATTATCGTAATAATATTGACACTACGCTAACATTATTAGAACTTATGCATAAATATGAAGTGCACAATATCTTATTTTCAAGTAGTGCAACTGTTTATGGGACGCCAAACGAAATGCCAATTAAAGAAAGTGCGCCCCTTGGCGGCACAACGAATCCATATGCAACAACTAAGTTAATGATTGAACAAATTCTCAAAGATTTTGTTAGCGTCAACAGGGGTTTCAAAGCGGTAAGCTTGCGCTATTTTAACCCAATTGGTGCACATTCTTCAGCGCTTTTAGGTGAATCTCCGAATGATATACCAAATAATTTAATGCCTTACATTAGTAAAGTTGCTAGCGGAAAATTAGCGATGTTAAATGTGTTTGGCGACGATTATGACACAGTGGATGGTACAGGTGTGCGTGATTATGTTCACGTTGTTGATTTAGCACAAGGCCACGTTGCCGCACTTCGTGCATTTTTGTTTGCACCAAGTTACAATTTTTACAACCTTGGAACAGGTAAGGGTACAAGTGTACTACAATTAGTGCATGCGTATGAACAAGCAAATAACGTTAAAATACCGCTAAAAATTGTTGGTCGACGCAGCGGCGATATTGCTACTAGCTATGCAGATATTTCAAAAGCACAAAAAGAGCTTAACTTTGCGCCAAAATATTCGATTAGTGACGCATGTCGTCACGCTTATTTATTCGAGCAAAAATTAAAATAATTAAAGTGCTTTAAAACAAAGCAACACACAGCGTGTTGTTTTTTATTTTATAAAAAAGACAAATAATGTATTTTTAAAAAAGTCGTATGTTACAATTATGTTAGAGGTGAAACATGAAAACATTAACACATTATCAAATCAGT
Source organism: uncultured Staphylococcaceae bacterium (assembly GCA_964635805.1). GTDB lineage: Bacteria > Bacillota_I > Bacilli_A > RFN20 > CAG-826 > UBA1361. The sequence continues at coordinate 3,417 of CAZWRR010000013.1, read as the reverse complement.
AAAACTGAAACTTTATTTGGTCACAAATGGGAAATTGCTAAAAACAAAGCTAACGCAATTGTTGTAACTGGGATGGAAGAACATAGTGAACGCTATGCTGATTTTGCAAAATTCTTAAATAACCACGGCATTAATGTTTATACAATGGATTATTATGGCCAAGGTGAAAATGTCAATCAAGGTGCGACACTTGGTGAAGTGCCAATTAACGCATTTGAAAAATTCACACTTGCTTTAGGTACACTTGCGGTCAAGCTAAAAGCCACGGGGAAACCACTATATATTTTAGGTCACTCCATGGGTTCATTTTTAACACAACGCACACTCCAAAAATACGGCAAATATTTTGATAAAGCTGTAATTATTGGTAGCAATGGTCCAAGTGCACTGTTTGGCTTAGGAAAACTTGTTGCAAAGCTTACTGTTACGAAACGCAATCACACAAAAACAAGTAAATTACTTGCGTCGATGTCAGTTGGATCATACGCAAAGAGTGTTAAAAACGCAAAAACGCCATTAGATTGGCTTAGTTATAATGAAGAAAACGTTGCAAAGTATATTGCTAATCCGCTTGATGGTGGACCTTCATCCAAAGGATTTTACCTTGAACTCTTAAAAGGAACAGCAGCGCTTTATAATGAAAGCACCTATGAAAGACTGCGTCGCGACATACCGCTTTTAATAATTGCCGGGAAAGATGATCCAGTTGGAGAGTATGGGAAAGGGATTGAAAAATTAGTCGCTTTTTACAACAAACTTGCCTTTACGCATGTTGAATCAAAAATTTATGAAAACATGCGTCATGAAATTTTAAATGAAAACGATAAAGCAGTTGTTTATAAAGACATTATTAATTTTTTAAAATAATTAAACATGAGTAAACGCCGGCGCGCAAATAACGTTATTACCGAAAATCGTAAAGCCCGTTATGATTATTTTTTAACCGATTTTCTTGAAGTAGGAATCGTTTTAAAAGGAACGGAAATTAAGGCGATTCGCACACATGGCGTTTCATTAACCGATGCGTATGTTAGTTTTAAAAACAATGAAGCATTTTTAGAAAATGTGCACATTCCGCATTACGAATACGGTAATGTTTTTAATCATGAACCAAGGCGGCCACGGAAACTTTTAATGCACAAACGCGAAATAAGACGCTATAGTGCGAAAGCACAAGCGGATAGTTATACGTGTGTACCAACATCGATGTATTTTATAAATGGGCGTGTGAAACTTTCCATTGCCTTAGGTAAAGGAAAAAAACATCATGACAAACGTGAAGCAATTAAACAACGGGACGACGAACGTGCGATTAGAAAAACGTTAAGGGAGTAAAGTATGTATGATATCGCAAGTTTTTTAAATAAACGACCGGCAAACTACGCTCGTGCTAATTATGATCTCTTTTTAGCAGAAGCGAAAGTTCCTTCGTTTGCAAATTCAATTCATATTGCAGGCACAAATGGAAAAGGTAGCGTTGCTACGTATTTATTTGAAATGTATAAAGATGCGGGTTATAAAGTCGGGCTTTTTGTTTCGCCCCATTATAAAGACTACAAAGAACTAGCACGTGTTAACCATAACTTTATTAGCGATGACTTTATAACTGACACTGTACACAGATATTACAATTTGATTTCAAAATACCATTTGTCTTTTTTTGAAATAATGACATTTGTTACTTTTAAATTTTTCGAAAGCCAAAATGTCGATATTGCGATTATTGAAACTGGGTTAGGTGGGTTGATTGATGCCACAAACATTTTCACACCCTCAGTTAGCGTCATTACAAATGTACATGCGGATCATTTAGTAGAAATTGGTCCGGATATTACATCAATTGCACGGCATAAAGCAGGTATAATTAAGGAAAACACACCGCTTATTCACAATGTGCATGGTGTTGAGGCTTTGCAGATAATTAACGAAACCGCAAAATTGAAAAATAGTGAAATAATCGAAGTTCGTCAGCCGAGCACGCCAATCGTCATAAATCACAAGCAAGTATCATTTGTGTGGGACGGTGAAAAGTATGAATTAAATTCGGGCGCTCTTTACGAAGTAACGAACGCAGCAATTGTATTAGAAGTTGTTAAATATATGAATAAACACAGCAATTTACGTCTAAGTGACGCTAATATAAGAACAGGGCTAAACACTAAGTCAATTATTGGTCGTTATACGATTGTTTCTGAAACGCCACTTATTATTGTTGATGGCGCTCACAACATGCACGGCATTCGTGCATTCGTTGCAAGTGTTAAACAACTTAAAGTTAAAAAAGTTAAATTTATTTATGCTGCATTTGTCGATAAACAAATATACCGAATTCTTGATTATTTTAAAAAAGAAGAACTTGATGTAACATTAACAACTTTTCCGCATGAGCGCGCAGCAAAAGACTTTGTAACAACCGATTATAAATTTGTGAAGAATTATAAAGAAACAATTAAAAATGCGAAACGTATACCGAAAGATGAGGCGGTTGTATTTTGTGGATCACTATATTTCGCAAATTTAGTTGTTGAAGAGTTTAAAAAATAATGAAAAGAAATATTATCGTTTCACGTATTACAACAAGCGGACTCCTCGTTGCGCTTTCAATAATCTTGCAGCGTATTTTTGTTTTCCCACAAGGACCAACTTTTTATCGTATTTCGTTAGGTAATGTCCCAATTATTTTTGCTTCATTACTATTGGGCCCGCTTTACGGCGGTATTGTTGGTGCAGCTAGCGATATTGTTGGATCCACTGTGATAAGTAGCGGAAAATTTTTGCCATGGCCCTTTATTAGTGCGACCCTTTATGGTGTTATACCGTATTTGATTTTATTGTTAATGAAAAAATTACCTATCAAATTAAAGTTCCCTGTCTTTTATTTTACAGCGTTCGCGTTTTATGTTTTTGTTGTCATTTATGTGTTTCAAAACAGTAGCGTAATTTATGGGAAAGATTTTACCACAGAGACAATGCTGCAATTTGAGTTTAATACGGTGTCACGTATTTTATTTCTTGTTTTTATCACACTTTTTGCAGGGACGCTTTTAACAACGTTAATCATCCTTAAAGTTAAGGCCAACTCCCGGTTTGACAATAAAATTACAAGTTCACTCGTTGATTTAGCATACACTTTGTTTGTTACGCGTTTAATTCTTGATGTTGCCTATGCAACGATATGGAAAAAGCCGGTAATGGGTATGGATTACGCTGTAAGTGTGTTTTTCCACACGGTTATTTTACTAATACTTGTTCCACTTGAAACGTTTGTGCTAACTACGATTAGTAAGCCGCTAAGCAACAGTAGTGTAGCCCGCCATTTACATATTGACGAAAATGATTGACACTAATTGTCCAAATTAATATATTATATATATTAATTACACGCGCTCGTTTTTATTTTACTTTTTGCTTTCCCTT